>JACRCT010001214.1 GCA_016218885.1 Deltaproteobacteria bacterium
ATCGAGGCTCAGCGCGGCCACGGGTGGCAGCTCGAGGTTGGTTCCGGGCGGTGTCGTACCCCTGCGCTATGAGTATCGGGTGCCCCGGAAAAGGGAGGGACCGATGGAGAGCAGGGTGCAGTGGGGAGCGAACGACGGGTCGCAGTCGCGAGGGGAGTGGGCCGAGCAGGTGGCGGCTTCCTACCTCGAGAAGAAGGGCTTCGTGGTCCTCGAGCGCAACTTCCAGACGCGCCTGGGGGAGGTGGACCTGATCGCGCAGAAGGGGGTGCTGCTCGCCTTCGTGGAGGTGCGCTATCGCCGCAGCGCCGCCTTCGGCGCGCCCGAGGAGACGGTCACTAAGGCCAAGCGGCGCAAGGTCATCCTCGCGGCCTACGACTACACCGTCAGGCGCGGCCTGACCGAGCAGCGCGTCATCCGCTTCGACGTGGTGGCGGTGGTCGCGGCGCCGGGTGGGCACGAGATCCTCCACCTGGAGGACGCCTTCGAGGCCGACCTCTCGCGCCTTGCGCCGCCGCCTCTCATGTAGAACAAGTGGGGCATGGCTGGAACGCTCTACCTGGTCGCGACTCCGCTGGGGAATCTATCCGACGTCAGCTTCCGGGCGATCGACACCCTCAAGTCGGTCGCCGCAGTCGTCGCCGAGGACACCCGTCGTGCGCGCATCCTGTGCGAGCGGTACGCCGTCACCCGGCCGCTGGTGTCCATGCCCGCCTTCCGCGAGGGGGCGCAGGCCGCGGCCTTGGTGGCGCGCCTCGCGGCAGGCGACGACCTGGCGCTGGTCACCGACGCAGGCAGCCCGGGGATCAGCGACCCGGGTAGCACTCTGGTCGCCCGGGCCGTCGAGGCGGGCGTCAGGGTGGTGCCCATCCCCGGGCCCTCGGCGGTGGTGGCGGCGCTCTCGGCTTCGGGCCTGCCGAGCGATCGCTTCTTCTTCGCCGGCTTCCTGCCCAGGAAAGGGACCGGCCGCGAGCGTGCCCTCTCCCAGCTCAAGCGGTTGGACGCGACGCTCGTCCTCTACGAATCTCCCGAGCGTCTGGTCGAGACGTTGCGCGACCTGGCGGAGGCCTTCGGTGACCGGCGCGCCTGTGTGGCCCGCGAGCTGACCAAGATCCACGAGGAGCTGGTGCGAGGACGCCTCGGTGAGCTGGCGGCGCGCTTCGAGGGCGAGGTCCGGGGCGAGATCACCCTGGTGGTGGAGGGTGCGGCCGAGGAGGCGAGCGTGGCGGCGGGCGACGACGCGATCCTCGCGGAGGCGGCGCGGCGCCTGGCGGCAGGGGAGGGCTCGGTGAAGGAGATCGCCCGAGAGATCGCCCAGGCAACCGGCCGTCCGCGAAGCGAGGTCTACGCTCTGGCGCTCAGGGCCAGGGGCGAGCGCTGAGAGTGCCGCTGGCTGACACGTCTGAAGATCAGAAGTTGACGACCGCGTGGGCCATGATCGAGAAGACCGTGACCTCGCTGATGCGGAAGCGCCGCCCGGGCATGTCGTAGCGGAAGTCGAAGGAGGGGTTGATCTCGCTGGCCTGGTTGTCGAGGTCGCCGCAACGGCTGCTGGCGTCCCCGCGGCAGGCGCCGTCGAGGTCCTTGCCCACCGGCTCGTCGGTGAGGAAGTGCTCGGTGTCCGTGTAGAGGCTGGTGTTGAGCCGCAGCTGCACGTACTGCGCGGCGCGGGCGTAGACGCCGAACGAGCCCCCCAGGGTCAGGTACTCCTCGTTGTAGAGCAGCTTGCCGACTGCGTCGGAGAGCTCGTTGGCGGTGCGGCCCTCGGTGATGTAGAGGGCGCCGAGCTGGAGGTCGATGCCCACTCGCTGCTGCCGCGCCGGGTTGTCGTAGGGGAAGAACTCGGCGCCGAAGGTGAAGCCGGCGACGTGCGGCGGCTTGAGTCCGACCTCCGATTGGGTCCAGGGGCCGACCCCGCAGTTCTCGTCGTAGCCGAGCGCGGCGCCGCGCTGGGCAGTGGGGATCTCGCAGTTGCTCAGCGCGTTGCCGCTGGGGACGCCCAGCGTGTACGAGAACTTCACGTAGGGGTCGATGGCCCCCAGGCGCTTGCTGAGGGCGGTGGCGAAGGTGAAGCGGTGTGCGCCGTCGCCGATGGCCCCGCGATCAGCCTGGCTGGTGGTCTGCCAGGGCTTGCGCACCTGAGCGGCTGGCGCGGTGTAGTCGAACGAGAGCACCCACTTCGGCTTGGACTCGTCGCGCTCGTCGGAGAGGGCCGCCCAGGACAGGCCCACGTACACGTCGGAGAGGCCCGAGCGGTAGGACCCGACGCCGCCCTCGTCCGGCACCGCGAAGATGGGCTGCGCGCCATTGCTCGACCCGTTGAGGCAGTTGGGGCTGAGCACGGCTCCTTCCGGGCTGACGCAGTTGTTCTGGATGGTGGAGTTGGCGCTGGTCACCGCCCGCGTCCCGTCATCCTTGAGCTCGGCGGGGTAGCGCCAGTTCTGGTCCACGTTGAAGACGTAGGAGGCGCCGGCGTGCACCTCCAGATCGTGGAAGAGGCCGATCGCCAGGCGCATCGGCATGCTCTGGGTGATCGAGGTGTAGCGCAGCTCGAGCACGTCGGCGATGTGTCCGTCCTGGTGGCGCTCGCGAGTGATCTTGCCTCTCCGCTGCACCCGCTCGAAGCCGACGGAGAAGTCGAGATCGAAGGGGTTCTCCTTGTCGAAGGAGCTGGCCACGCGAGTCAGCTCGGCGGCGTGGGATGAGGCCGGCGCCCAGAGCGTCGCCCCCATCAGACAGCCCAGCCAGAGGGTCGCGCGCGCCAGTGAATGGGAGCCCATCACTCCTCCGCAGACTTCTGCCGACCACCTGCCCGCCGAAGCGGCCAAGTGTGCGTAAGTGCGACAACAATGGTCGAAAACGCTACTTGTCTCGGATCAGGGTGTCAAGGAAGCGTCCCAGCAGAACGCCACCGTGTTGTCAGGTGGAGGGAGGGGCGCCCTGAGGTGTGGGACCGGGTCCCGGCTTGAGCCCCAGCATGGCGTCGGGATCACGCAGGCCGAACTCCTTCATCTTGTTCTGCAGGCTCTTGCGGCTGATCTTCAGCTTCTTGGCGGCCTGGGTCACGTTGCCGCCGGTCTCTTCCAGCGCCTTGGCGATGAGGTCGCGCTCCAGCTCGGCGGCGGCCTGCTTGACGAGGTCCTTCATGGAGGCGTCGCCGCCGGCGGGGGCCGCCAGCACCGGCAGGGGGACCCGCACGGTGTCGGCCTCCTTGAGTGGCTCGGGCAGATCCTTGGCGAGGATCACCGGCCCCTCGGCGAAGAGGATCATCCGCTCCATCATGTTCTCGAGCTCGCGGATGTTCCCTGGCCAGCCGTATTCCTGGAGGATCTCCATGGCGTCCGGCTCGAGGCTCTGGACCTTCTTGTTGAGCTTCTTGTTGTACTTGTCGATGAAGTGGGCCACGAGCATGGGGATGTCGGCCACGCGCTCGCGCAGCGGCGGCAGGACGACCGGCACCACGTTGAGCCGGTAGAACAGGTCCTCGCGGAAGCGGCCTTCGGCGATCTCTTTCTTGAGGTCGCGGTTGGTGGCGGCGATGAGCCGCACGTCCACCTTGAGGGTCTTGATGCCACCCACCCGCTCGAACTCGCTCTCCTGCAGCGCGCGCAGCAGCTTGACCTGCATCTCCACGGGGATCTCGCCGATCTCGTCGAGGAAGAGCGAGCCCCCGTCTGCCAGCTCGAAGCGCCCCGGCTTGCTGGTCACCGCGCCGGTGAAGGCGCCGCGCTCGTAGCCGAAGAGCTCGCTCTCCATCAAGTCCTTGGGGATCGCCGCACAGTTGACGCGGATGATGGGCTTGCTGCGGCGCGAGGAGCCCGCATGCAGGGCGGTCGCCACCAGCTCCTTGCCGGTGCCCGACTCGCCGGTGATGAGCACCGTGGAGGGAGTATCCGCGACCTTCTCGATGATCTTGAAGACGTCCTGCATCGACACCGAGGCCCCGACCAGCGCCTGGCGCGCCCGCTCGTCCGCAGCGGGGATGGCGTTGCGGTTGAGCTCGTGCGTCTTGACCGCCTTGGCGATGACCGACTTGAGCTCCTCGTGCTCGAAGGGCTTGGTGATGTAGTCGAAGGCACCGAGCTTGATCGCCTCGACCGCCGAGTCCACCGTGCCGTGTGCGGTGATCATGATCACCGGCAAGTCGGGGTCTTCGGCGAGGACCGCCTTGAGCAGCTCCAGCCCGCCCATCTGCGGCATGACCTGGTCGGTGACCACCACATCGGCGCCGTTCTTCTTGAGCTCGGCCAGCGCCTGCACCCCGTTCTCAGCGATGGCCACGTCATAGCCTTCGCGCTTGAGCATCGCGGCCAACACCTTACGGAGGTTGGCTTCGTCGTCGACGACTAGCGCTCTGGCCATGGCAGGCTCCGGCAACCCGAAAGGGCGGGCAGGCTAACACAGTCCGGGTACGGTTTCGGCGAGGCGCGTCAAGGGGTCGGAAACACACTGGAAAGCGCTCAGTTCAGGGGCGCTCGTCCGGGAAGTCCCCTGCGGGCGAAGGCACTGAACTGGCGAGTTCCCCCGTCCGCGGTAGCCTAGCGACGTGAGCCTGGAGCTGCTCAACGACCTCTTCCTCGATTTCCTGCGCAGCGAGCGCGGGCTGTCCGGCAACACCCTCGAGGCGTACTCGAGTGATCTGCGCGATTGGCTCGATTTCCTGGCCAAGGCGGGGATCGACGAGCCCGAGGAGATCGCGCCCGACAGGGTTCGCGAGCACCTGCTCGCCCTCCATCAGCGCGGGCTTTCCCACCGCTCCCAGGCGAGGCACCTGGCGGCGATTCGGGGCCTGCATCGGTTCCTGCTTCGCGAGCGACACTGCAAGCGCGACCCCACCGAGGACATCGAGACCCCTCGGCTGCGCCGCAAGCTCCCGGTCTTCCTCACCGTCGTCGAGGTGGAGCAGCTGCTCGCGGCCCCCGACGACCGCAAGCCTGCTGGCGAGCGCGACCGGGCGATGCTCGAGGTCCTGTATGCCACCGGGTTGCGGGTCAGCGAGCTGTGCTCACTGTCCGCCGACGACGTGAACCTCCGCGACGGCTACCTCATCGCTCGAGGGAAGGGGAGCAAAGAGCGCATCGTGCCTCTGGGCGACTACGCGGTGGCCTGGGTCAAGCGCTGGCTGGAGCAGGGCCGGGAGGCGATGCGCAAGGGTCGCCCTTCCCGGGCGCTGTTCATCGGTCCGCGCGGCACGGCCATCACCAGGCAAGGAGTGTGGAAGATCGTGCGGCGCTGCGCCCTGGCCGCGGGCATCCGGAAGGCCCTGTCGCCCCATAAGCTGCGCCACAGCTTCGCCACCCACCTTCTGGAGCGAGGCGCGGATCTGCGTGCCGTGCAGGCCATGCTGGGACATGCCGACATCTCCACCACCCAGATCTACACGCACGTCGACCGGGCCCGCGTGCGGGCGGTCTACGACAAGGCCCATCCACGGGCATGAATCGAAGAAAAAACAGCAGGTTCAGGGGCTTGAGTTGGGTGTCGGCCCCGCAGGCAGAATAGGTGACCGAGCAGTGTCATATCGGCTATTTTGTGCGGTCCGCGTCAGGAAGGAGCGGCACGAATTGGAGGAAGGGCACGGACGCCAAGTAGGCGGCCGCTAGCTCGAGCCATGTCGAACGGGCAGAGCGAGACGAATGCCGCCGGCTCCGGCCGGGAGGCGAAGGGAGCCCCGTCCCCCGACGGGCTCGAGGCCATCGCCTCGAGCTCGGTAGCGGCGGCCTTCCGCGTCGCCCTGCCTGCGTTCGAGGGCCCGCTCGATCTGCTGCTCCATCTCATCCGCGAGCACCGGATCGACGTCTTCGACATCCCTATCGCCCTGATCACCGAGAAGTACCTCGAGACGCTCAAGGCGATGAAGGAGCTCGACCTCGACGTCGCCGGCGAGTTCATCCTCATGGCGGCGACGCTCGCGCACATCAAGTCGCGCATGCTGCTGCCCAATCCCGAGCCGCAGCTCGCCGAGGAGGACCAGACCGATCCCCGCGAGGAGCTGGTGCGCCGGCTGCTCGAGTACCAGAAATACAAGGCGGCTGGCGAAGAGCTGGGTCGCATGGACATCCTCGACCGCGAGGTGTTCACGCGCCGGGTGCGCCTCGAGCAGATCCCCCTCTCCGAGGGGGAGATCGGCCTGGTCGAGATCTCCGTCTTCAAGCTGGTCGAGGCGCTGGATCGCACGCTCAAGACCGCGCGCATCGTCGTCCCGCACCAGGTCATCGTCGACCGGATCAGCCTGGGGGACGCGATCGCCGAGCTGGTCGACCGGCTCAAGCGCGAGCCGCGCACCTCCTTCCAGACCGTGCTCGGCGACTCCAGCGAGCGGCAGAGGATCGTCGTCACCTTCATCGCGCTGCTTGAGATGTGCAAGCTGGGGCTCATCCGCGTCTACCAGGAGGAAGGTCAGGACGACATCCTCATCTCCGTGCGCGACCCCGACTCGCTCGCGTCGGCCGAGGTGAAGGACGACTACAAGTGAGGCCGCCGCAAAGGGGCCGCGCACCGGCGCCCCTTGTCCCGCCTCCGACATCCGTGAGGGAGCTGAAGTGACCGACAGCGAAGCCCCATCCGGCTCCGGCCCGACACCGAACGAGCCGTCCCCCGACGTCGTCCCGGCCGAGGCCGCGCCCGCCGTGGAGCTCGCCCCCAACGACGTCAGGGCGGGCCGTGAGGAGAAACGCTCTTCCGACGATCCTGGCTTGCAGAGTGCGGCCGAGGCCGTCGCCGCCGACGAGGGGCCAGGCAACGCAGCCGAAGGCACCGGGGAGGCCAGCGCGGTCGAAGCGCACGAGCCCGAACGGACTCCTGCCGAACCGGTCGCGGAGACGGCGCCGGATGCTCCTCCCGAGGCCGAAGCTGAGGTTGACGACCAAGCTGAATCCGAGGCTGAGTCCGAGTCCGAGGCTGAGTCCGAGTCCGAGGCTGAGGCTGAGTCTGAGTCTGAGTCCGAGTCTGAGTCCGAGGCTGAGTCCGAGGCTGAGTCCGAGTCCGAGTCCGAGTCCGAGGCTGAGTCCGAGGCTGAGTCCGAGGCTGAGTCCGAGGCTGAGTCCGAGGCTGAGTCCGAGGCTGAGTCCGAGGCTGAGTCCGAGGCTGAGTCCGAGGCTGAGTCCGAGGCTGAGTCCGA
>JACRCT010001215.1 GCA_016218885.1 Deltaproteobacteria bacterium
CGTGCGCCCGACTCGCGCAGCTGCGGTCGCCCACTCCTTCGTCTCCCGAATGGGAGCATGCTTAGCGTTGAGCCACGGGGCGGGCCCCAACCAGGTGTCCTGCCCGGTCGAGGAACGGCTTGGCGAAGTACATCCTGATCGTCGAAGACGACACCGATCTCGCGGCCATGCTCGGCGATCTGCTCGAGGCGAGCGGCTTCCACGCGGTTCTTGCCGCGAACGGGCTCGAGGCGATCGAGCACCTGCGTCGCGGGCATCACCCCGACCTCATCCTCCTCGACATGATGATGCCGGTCATGGACGGGTGGCAGTTCCAGCGCGAGCGCCAGCGGATGGCCGAAGTCGCCGGCGTCCCCGTGGTGGTGCTCACCGCAGACGGCAACGCACGGAGGAAGGCCTCCGCCATCGGCGCGCAGGGCTACCTCTCGAAGCCTGTCAGCGGCGAGACCCTGGTGAGCGCGGTCGAACGCGTCTGCGGCCCGCCTGAGCTGAGCTGAACCGCGGGGGCACGAGACGAGAGGCCCTTCGCTCCTTCCCTCACCCTCATCCTTGCCCTTCTCCTGACGGGCGGCTGACTGCTCTGCCGGCCATTCACGCCGCCCGCCACGAGGACCTGCCGAGCCGCGAGATCCGTTGCTCGGCCGCCGGTGTACAGTGCGGCCCCTGATGGAACGTAGGTCCTTGCGAGGGAGGAACCGAATGTCACGCCTTCGAATCGTCGTGGTGGCACTGCTCTGCGCCGCCGCGCTGGGAGGTTTCGCCGTGTCCGCGTCCCATGCCGGCCAGCCGGAGATCCGCTCGTCGAAGTTCTTCCAGGTGGACGTCACCAACAAGAAGATCGCCGGGACTGCCCCCTACGTGCCCACCACCTTGCAGCTCAACCTGGTGAGCGTCTCGGTCGACCAGCCGCAGTTCTGGCCCAACGAGGCCGTGCACCTCAAGGTGGTCATGCCCGGCCGCCCGGGTGCAAAGATCACCGGCTCCCTCCAGAAGCGCGACGCCAACAAGCAGGACCTCAAGGGCGTTCTCGACGCGCAGGGGCTGGCCGTCCTGACGGTGATGGACGGGGCCCAGAAGAAGCTCGAGGTGGGCGAGTACCGCATCGACGTGCGCAGCGAGGACGGCAAGGCCTCGGGCAGCGCCACCTTTGCAGTGGTCGAGGGCACCCTCGGCGCGGTCTCCCTCGCGCACGACTTCAAGCAGGTCACCTCGGTCGAGGAGCTCGAGAAGGCCAGCGGCGCCTGGTTCATGGGCAACGCCGCCGGAGCAGGCAAGCGCTGGGGCAACGGCTTGTCCTTCAAGAACGAGATCCGCGTCGCCAACCAACCCTATGAGGGCGAAGTCCGATGCATCAGCCGCTGCATGCTGCCCGGCTGCAATGGCGTGCAGGCCGGTACCCCCAAGACCCTCAAGTCGGTGAAGGGAAAGATCGAGGGGACGATGGAGGTGGGCGGCCACTCCGGCCCCTTCCAGATCGAGTTCGTCACCGCCAAGGGCAGCGTCCGGCACCAGTTCGAGGGCTCCAGCCACGTGGAGCGCGACATGATGCTGGCCTCCGGCGGCGTGAGCTGGGTCCACCGCGCCGGACTTGCCCCTTATGAGAAGACGGTGCCCGTCCCCGGCCGGCAGGTCTTCGTGGAAAAGGTGCGCTCGGGCGAGGACCCCTGAGAGCTCGACTCGATCTTCGCCCGCAAGGGCGAGCTCTTCCTGCGCGTGCTCAAGGACGTCCAGGCCGCTCAGCTCGTCGTCTGGGCACCCAAGGCCGACGGCTCCTTCGAGGCCCGCCCTGCCGACCTCAAGGGCGACCTCAAGGCCGGACAGGACCTGACCGCGAAGATCGCCACCCCCTACTCGCTCGTGACCATCGGCGGATTCGTCTCCGGCGCCTTCAAGGAGGGCTGGGCCATCGCCTTCGTGCCCGCCGAGCTCAAGCTCGAGCTCGAGGTCCCGGCCGCGGCCGCCCCGGCGACAGGCATCAAGATCGGGGTCGCGGTGCATGATGCCACAGGCGCGGGCGCGGCGGTCTCCGGCATCCTCGAGGTCTACGACAACCGCGTCGCCTCCCGCAGCCCGATGAGCGGGCTGGCCTCGGCGCTGGGAGACTCGGTCCGCAGCACCTCCAACTCCGCCTCCCACTGGCAGGACCGCACCGGCATCGACGAGCGCGCCGAGCGCGAGGCGCACAAGCAGCGCGAGAAGAAGGAGATGGCGATGGAAGCGGAGGAGGCCGCGCCGATGGCCAAGAGCATGGCCGGAGCCCCCCGCCCGTCCGCGCCGATGAAGATGGCGATGCCGTCGGTCGCTGCAGGAGGCAAGGGCGGAGCTACGGGCGCGCGAACCGGCGCCTCGCCCGCCGCGGAGGAGGATGAGGAGCAGCAGGAGATCATCCGCGAAGGCGAGAAGAAGGTCGTCTTCTGCGACGTGGTGCGCACGGACCCTTCTGGCAGGGCCCTCGTCGACGTCACCCTGCCCCCGCAGATCGGGCGCGTCTCGGTGCGCTTCGTGGCCGTGCGCGGGCTCGACCACGCCGCCACGCAGAAGGGCGTGGACGTCTCCAAGAAGGCCTCGGTCGAGGCCTCGCTTCCCAAGACCTTCGTGCCCGGCACGCAGCTCTCGATTCCCCTGGCCGTCGCCAACACCCTGCAGGAGTCGGTGACGCTCACCGCC
>JACRCT010000121.1 GCA_016218885.1 Deltaproteobacteria bacterium
AGGCCGGTCAGGACGGCGCTGATACCACCGGCGGGACTGGCGGCGCGGTCGGCGGCGGCGGCGGCTGATCGACAACGCGGGAGGGGAGCGGCGGCCTCGATGACGAAGGTGACGTCGAGACCGCCCTTCTTCGGCGATGAGGCTCTTCTTCCTGCTCGTGGCGGCCGCGATGGGCCTCACCTCGTTCGGACCCAGTCCGGCAGGGCAAGGCTGGGCCCACGCGCTCGAGCCGCAGGTGCTGGCGGCGGCCGAGGGCTTCACGGGTGGAGTCGCCTTCTACGTGCGCGAGGTGGCTTCCGGCGAGGAGTACGGCTTCGCTGCCGACACTCCCATGTATCTATCGTCCGCGGTGAAGGTCGTCGTCATGCTCGAGGTGCTGCGGCAGACGGACGCCGGCCTGCTCTCGCTGCATCAACGGGTGCGCTTCCGCGCCGAAGACGTCCGGGACGGCGTTGGCCCCATCGGTCTCGGTCCGCCCGGTCGCGTCTTCACGGTGCGTCAGCTGCTCGTGCTGATGATGGATCACAGCGACAACGCCGCCGCTGACCGCCTGATGGGCCTCGTGGGGCTGGAGAACCTCAACAACCTGCCCGCTCGACGCGGCGTGGCCTTCTCCCGCATCGACACGCTCTTGGGGGAGCGCCGGCGGATCTACTCCAAGCTCGACCCCGCTGGCGCCCGGCTCACTCCGCGACAGATCTACGAGCTGGGTCGGTGCGCGACGAACGCGGAGCGTGCGCGCCTGTTCTCGCGGTTCGCGGATCGCCGGCCGGCCTTCTCCTCCGCCGACATGGACGCGGCGTTCGAGGCCTTCTATGCCGATCGGATCAATACCGCGTCGATGCGCCAGGTCGGCCAGCTGCTGGACCAGCTATCGCGCTGCGAGGGGCTGAGCGAGCAGGGCTGCGCCCTGGCCCACAAGCTCATGGCCGAGTGCCGCACTGGCAAGCATCGGATTCGCGCCGGCCTTCCCGAGGACGCTGCGTGGGAGCACAAGACCGGCACGCAGCATCATCGGGCCTGCGACATCGGGATCCTCTACCCGCGTCCAGGACGACCGGTCGTCATCGCCGCCTGCACGCGGGGCTTCACCCAGGTCCGTGACGCCGAGCGCCTGCTCGCCAATCTGGGCCGCGCGGTCTGGAAGGCGCTGGGTGAGCCGCTGGCCCTCGAGGCCACCGGCCGCCCGCAGCGCCGACCAACGGCGCCGCGGGCGGGTTCGAGCAGAGCGGTGGCGCCCCGCGATGAGGGCTAGCCGTGGATGGTGATGGGGCGGCCCTTGGCCGTCTCGCGCTTGGGCACGTGGACGTGCATCACGCCGTTGTGCATCTCGGCGCGGATCTTCTCCGAGTCGATGGAGGTGGGCAGGGTGAAGTAGCGGTTGAACACCCCGTAGGTACCCTCCAGCCGCAGGTAGTGCTCCCGCTTGTCCTCGTGCTCGAGCTTGCGCTCGCCGCGGATGGTCAGGGTGCGGTCCTCGATGAGGAGCTCGACGTCCTTGCGCTCCATCCCGGGCAGCTCGGCGCGCAGGACGATCTCGTCCTTGTCCTCGTAGATGTCCACCCGGGGCCAGTCTGCGGACCGCGCGTGCGTCGTGGCGAGCAGGTTCTCGCGCCCCTCGTGAGCAAACGGCTCGAACATGCTCTCCATGGCGCGGGTGAAGGACTGGAGCTCGTTGAAGGGGTTCCAACGGGTGATGGCCATCGTCTACTTCCTTTCGGCAAGGGGTCGACAGCGGCGCGAAGGTAGGGCCCGGGCGGCAGGGAGCATCCGCCTGGATGGGGCACCCTGCCGGGGCAGGGCCCGACCGTTCACCCCAAGAGGTTCTCCCGTCCTGCATCTCTGGCTCGCGGGCGGCACGCCCCGCGCCGCCGGGAGGAAAGGCGCCCCCGATCGCCTTTCCGCTCACTTCGGCGAGCGAACGGCTTCGAGAATCAAGCGCGCCCTAGCTTCACGGCAGCGCCCGGATTGAGGCACCCCTAAGGGCCGCTGCAAGGCCGGACGCACACGGAGCAGGCAGTCGATCATCCGAGGAGAGGCCCATGAAGCGACTGATGGGGTTCGTAGCGGCAGCGATGCTCGTCCCGGCCGCGGCTTTCGCAGGCAGCGGCGCGGCCCAAGGAGGCAGCGGCACCGCAAGCCAGTGCCCGCCGCAAGAGGGTGTGGGCGGAAGCGCTGGCTTTGGTGCCGGTCAAGAAGGCGTCGGTGCGGGCGGCTCGGGAGGCGCGGCTTCGAGCAAGGCGGGTGCCCCCTGTACCTGCATCTGCCGGCCTCCAGGAACCGGCGGCACCGGCGTCCAGGGCGCGTGTCCAGGAGACCAGGGCTCGCAGGGTGGCGGCTTCGGGGGGAGCGGCTCGGAAGAGTACCAAGGCGGTGGGACGGAGTACCCGACAGAAGACCAGGGAGGCTCCGGCGCGGGTGAAAGCGATCAACCCCTCACCCCGCCTTCAGGCGGCGGTGCGACTGGCTCGGGCGGCTAAGAGCTCACCCTAGAGCAGTGACTGGTTGGCCTGCCAGCTGACAGTCGACGAAGCATCGCGAGGGCCGCTGACCGTCTTCGCCTGAGCGAGCGGCCATGCTCAGCGCGAAGATGGCAGCGGCACTCTGCCTCTTGGAGCCAGGGAAGGGCTTGGCGCGCGTCGATGGTCAATCACGACCTCACCGCCTTCCTGCAGGAGGTTCTTCCGCAGCTTGGGCTGCGATGGGCAGGATTTCGGCGCATGCGCCGCCGAGTCTCGAAGCGGATTGGCCGGCGTCTGCGCGAGCTGAACCTCCCCGATCTGGAGGCCTATCGCGCCAGGCTGTCTGCCGATCCGGGTGAGTGGGCGGTCCTCGACGAGCTGTGCCGGGTGACGATCTCCCGCTTCTGGCGCGATCGCGCAGTCTTCGAGGAGCTGCGGCGCGCGAGGCTTCCGCGCCTCGCCGCGCTCGCCTCTAGCCAAGGGCGGCCGGTGCGTCTGTGGAGTGCGGGCTGTGCCTCCGGCGAGGAGCCGTACTCGCTGGCCCTGCTTCTGCGCCTGGGGATGGAGCCCTCCCCAAGCTTCGAGATCCTCGCCACCGATGCCGACCCGACGGTGCTCGCCCGTGCGCGCGAGGGGCGCTATTCGCTCGCGACCGTGCGCGAGCTCCCCGAGGGCTGGGTGAAGCGCGCTTTCGCTCCTGAGCACGGTGAAGGGCTACGGCTGCTGCCCGCCTTCCGGGAAGGCGTCCACTTCGAGCGCCAGGACCTGCGCACGCAGATGCCCGAAGGCCCCTTCGACGCAGTGCTGTGTCGCAACCTCGCCTTCACCTACTTCGATCAGCCATCGCAGCAAAGGGTGCTGCAGCTAATTGGCGAGCGGCTCATCCCCGAGGGAGTGCTGGTGCTCGGGGCCCATGAGGCTCTGCCTGCCGGCTCCGGCTGGGTCCGGCAAACGCCCTTGCCGATCTACGAGCGCGCCGGCGGCTGAGTGCACCCGCGGCGAGCTCGACATCCCCGGTCGCTGACGCTCTCGGCTCGGACACCAGTGGCCCTCGCGCCGGACGCGAACAGCACTTGGGTGTGAAGCACTAGCTGCTGGCGGAGGTGTAGCGCGCCAGAGACCGTGTCCACACCCAGCGGGCCGCCACCGCGAAGGCCAGTGCGCCGCTGGCAGCCCAGGCCGCCGTCGTCAGCTCCAGCTTGCCGAGCAGCGCCATCGCCGGATAGGTGGTCATCACCGCCAGCGGGATGACGAAGGTGAAGACGAAGCGCAGCGCGCCGGAGAAGACGTTCACCGGCCACCGCCCGGCATCGAAGATCGACGAGAGCAGGAAGCTCAGGTTGTCGATGCGCACCACGTAGAAGGCGGCGCTGATCACCAGGATCCACATCGAGTAGAGCAGCAGCACGGCGATCGCCAGCATGACCAGCGCCAGGCCAGCGTTCGCCGGTCGCGGCCAACGCCCCAGCAAGGTGAACGAGACGGCGAAGAGGATCAGGCCCACCAGAGCATCGGTGATCCGCCAGGGGTCGAAGCGCGAAGTCGAGACCAGGAACTGCGCGTCCGCGGGCTTGAGCAGCACGAAGTCGAGCGTGCCCTTGCGGATGTGCTCGATGACCGCGAGCAGGCTCGGGTTGATGGCCCCCTCGAGCAGAGCCTTGAGGAGCGTGAACCAGCCGAGCACGAGCAGCACCTCGGGGAAGCTCCATCCGGCGACGCTCTGCCGGGAACCCGAGAAGACGATGCCCAGCGGAACCAGCGCCAGCGCGGCCCAGAACACCGACACCACGCCCTGCACGAGGAAGTCGACCCGGTACTGCATCGACACTGTCATCGAGGCGCGCACCTGGATGTAGAGCAGCTTGAGGTAGCGCCGCATACTCTTCAGCCCCCGTAGGCGTTGTAGCGCCGGATGCCCGCGCGCGACGCGAGGATGACCCGCCCCCGGAGCGCGGCGAGGTTCTCGGCGGCGTAGTGGA
>JACRCT010001163.1 GCA_016218885.1 Deltaproteobacteria bacterium
AGCATCAGCGGTACCTGGCCGGGGCCCCAGGGCAGCGCTGCCCGAGCAGAGGCCGGCTCACTCGAGGCCATGGGTGGCCCGACAGGTCTTGGAGAACAAATCGCGCAACAGGTTCCTCGGGTCGGTGATGCTCTTGGCGGCCGCGTAGTTCTCGCGGTGCCAGATGCGCCAGAACTCGTCCTCGCGATAGTAGTTGAAGCTGATGAGCGTCTTGACCCCGTTGAGCTCCATCAGCTTCTCCTCCAGCATCCGGTAGCAGTTCTTCCCGGGCGGCTGTCGATACCCGTAGATGGCCAGGTCCACCATCAGCTCGTCCTTCAAGCCGGCGTACCACTCGTCGGAGAGCCAGGGGTAGCGCTTGGCCGGGCGATAGGGGACGCACCACAGCGGGTAGACACCGAACTCGCGCCAATACCAGTCCATGAACTCGGCGAATCGCGAGAACGGCACGAAGACGTCGACGGTCACTCCCGGCCGGTCGGCGGGCAGCGCCCAGGCGATCTTCTCGGCGATGCGCAGCACCTGGCTGGAGTGGAGGAACCGCCCGACGAGCAGCCGCCCGAGCTTGGAGCGGGGCCGGACGTTGGTGACCCCGCGGTCGTAGCGGAAGAAGTAGTCGGGCGTGCGGAAGTAGTCCTCGTGACGCTCGGCGGTGGTCTCGTAGTAGGCGGTCATCCAGTTGTAGGTGCTCGTGTACGGCGCCTGGTCCACGAACCGGCCCAGCGACAGGACGTAGTGCTCGGGCCCGTGGATGATCCCGTCCATGAAGTCGACGTCCCGCCGGGCATAGCGCTCGTGGATGTCTGCCTGGTAGGCGCCCAGGCTGGAGTGGTGGTGGTACTCCAGCCGCACGAAGCGGGCAGCGGGGAGCAGCCGGAACTTGAGGCGGGTGATGATGCCCAGGGTGCCGAAGGCGCCGTGCACCATCTCGTGGACGAGACGGTGCTCGTTGTCCGGGGTGGTGACCAGGATCTCGCCGTCGGTGGTGACCACCTCGTACTCGAGACAGGTGTCGTGGAAGCCCCCGTAGACGAAGGACATCGACTCGATCGAGCAGCCCGACACCGCGCCGCCGACGGTGATGGTCTTGAGCTCGGGCACGACGAGGGGCACGAGGCCGTGGCGCATCGTGGCCGCGACCAGGTCCACGAAGGTCACCCCGGGCTCGGCGGTACAGGTGCGGCCCTCGACGTCGATATCCAGGATGCGGTCGAGGTCGCTCACGTCGAGCTTGTCCTCGCGGTACTTGAGATCGCGCGGCTTGGGCACCTGGTGGCTGGCGGCCCGCTTGCGCAGCGAGAGGGGGTGCAGGCAGGTGCGTGCGCGCAGCTGCTGCGCGACCCGGGCCACCTTCCGGTCATGCTCGGTCATACTGGTCCCTTCGGCTGCCCAGACCACTGCGGCGCTCCTTTCGACGAGGCGCGGGCAGAGCGACGGCTCTGGCGCGGGGGCCGAAGTCTAGCCGCCGGGCGTCCCGATCAACGAGGCCCTGGAGCCTCGCGAGGCGACTTGGTGAGACGGCGGACAGCGCTGAGGGCCGGAGGGTGACAGCGAGACGACGACTTCCTCGATCGGCCATGCGGTATCCTGCGCCTCTTCGGCGACCCCACCCGTCCGAATCGCCGCCGCTCGCGGCTCGCATGCGCGCCGCCCCATTCCGGCCCGGGCCAGAACCCAGCAGGACTCGGGAGCGCAGGGCTACCTCGTCGCGGTCGGCCGCACCCTCTCCTGCATGCGGCGCACGATCGCCGTCAGCAGCCGCCGGGGCACGAAGCTCGCGAAGAAGGCCATCACCCGGTTCAGCAGCCCGGGAACCACTACCCGCTTCCCGGCGATCAGGCCTTGCAGGCCCCTGCGTGCCACCTCCAGCGAGCCCATGGGCTTGACGGACTTGAAGAGGTTGGACTCCTCCATCTTCGCCGCCGCCACGAAGCCGGTCTCCGTCGGACCCGGGCAGAGGACGGTGACCGTGACCCCGGTCCCCGCGAGCTCGTTGGCAATAGCCTCGGAGAACGAGAGGACGTAGGCCTTGGTGGCGAAGTAGACGGCCATCAACGGGCCGGGCTGGAACGCCGCGGTCGAGGCCACGTTGAGCACCCGGCCACGCTTGCGCTGGAGCATCCCGGGCAGGAAGCGCTTGGTCAGCCCGGTCAGCGTGGCGATGTTGAGCTGGATCATCTCCAGCTCCTTGGCGAGGTCGGTCTCGGCGAACTCGCCCCACAGCCCGAAGCCGGCGTTGTTCACCAGCACGTCCACGGCCATGCCCCTCTGCTCGACGCCGGCCACCACGGCCTCGACACCTTCGGGACGGGCCAGGTCTGCGGCCAGCACCTCGCAGCGCACGCCGTGCCGGCCGGACAGGTCACGCGCCAGCTCCTCCAGCTTCGCCGCGCTGCGCGCCACGAGCACCACGTCGTGGCCGCTCTCGGCCAACAGCCGCGCCAGGTCCAGGCCGATGCCGCCCGAGGCCCCGGTGATCAGGGCCGTGGGGCGCTGCGCGCTCTCTTCGATCGCGTTCCCGCTCATGAGCTCTCCTCCGCTTCGGGATGCGCGCGGGACGATACCGCTTCTCTACGGGTCGCGCGGGGGCACGAAGAAAGACCAGGGCTGGCGCACGAAACGCAAGGCGAACGCCTTGGCCAGGCGCCACAGGTCCCGCAGGCGCACCTCGCGCGCCCGCAGCGCCACGCTCAGCGCCAGCAGGAAGCTGACCCCGAAGTTGAAGCACCCGACCACCCCGATGCCCGCCATGGCGCGCAGCATCTCCGGGGTCTTCAGGCACTGCCACCCCTGGGCGCTGCCCGCGAACGCCAGCGTCCCCGCCGAGAGCGTCACATGGCGCACCTCCAGCGCGAAGCCGAAGAAGGAGCCGAAGACCTGGCTCGAGCCCAGCAGGAACCCCAGCGCGACGCTGGTCCCCACCCCGCCGATGCCATGCAGCACGGCCCGCCCCAGCCGCTTGGACCGTGTCGGCCCGAGAAGGCGCCGCAGGGTCCGATGGTGGGCCAGGGCTTCGGGGAGGCGGTGGTAGACCGCCCAGTTCTCCATCCAGCCGCCCACCAGGCTGCCCGCCCACAGGAGAACGCCGGTCCAGATGGCGAAGAAGACCGTCCCGCTGCCCAGCGGGTCGAGCGAGGCGATGGTCTGGGTGGCCTTGGCCTCGACCAGGAAGGAGTGGCCCGAGAGCCGCTCCCAAGCGAAGTTGATGAGCGCCGCCGCGGGGATCACCAGCGCGAGGTTGCCGATGGCGGCCGCCAGCTGCGAGCGGGAGATGCGCGCGGTCAGCTCGGCCAGCGGCCCCAGGTCCTCGTCCTGGACCCGCTCCTGCTTGAGCGCCCCGGCGAGCGCAGCGGCGGTCATCGCCGGCTGCTTGGTCGCCAGCGTGCACCCCAGGGCCTGCAGGGTGACGAAGCTCACCGCGTAGTTGAGGGAGGCGAGCAGCCCCTCGAAGAAGGGCGCCAGGTGCGCCCCCGAGACCACGAACTTGAGGAGCGCGGTGATCGAGGTGAGCAACCCGCCGCCCGCGCCGCGGCGCAGCATGTCCCGCCACTGGGCACGGGTGTGGGTGATGTAGTGCTCACCCGAGTCACCGGTGCGCTCGATCACCTTGCGCGCGAGCAGCTTGAGGTTGCGCTGCACGAGGGCGCCCACGCTGCGATCGCGCAGCTCGGCGCGCACGAGCTCGCCCAGCAGCTGCTGGACACCTGCGCCCGGCGCCTCGCCGGCTTTGGGGAACAGCCGGCGCGCGAGCAGGCCGATCCGGTCGAGCTGGCGGCGCAGAAGATCGAGCCGGAAGACGAGGTCCACGCTGACGCCGTGCTCCTCGAGATGGGCGTGGGCGGTCTCCAGCTCGCTACGCGCTTGCTCGAGGCAAGCCTCGAGCGCCTCGCAGGCCTGCTGCGGCTCTTCCGGCTCCGAGGTCGTGGCGCGCGAGGCCTTCGCGAGCCGCTCGCAGACGCGCGGCAGCTGCAGGAACGGGGAAGAGCGGACGGGCTTGCCGCCCTCGGCGATCTGGCGCAGGTCGAAGTCGAGCCCGACCGCGCCCGCGCGCACCCCCAGGACCACCAGCGCGTCCGCCATCTCCTCTCGCGGGCGGCGATCGGCGGCGGTGGCGGCGGCGCGGGCGGGGGAGGCGGCGAGCACCGCGAAGAGCTCGTACACCAGCACGGGCGGGAGCTGGTCGAGCCAGTCCGCGTCCGCCGAGCTGGTGAAGGCACGCGCCAGCAGCTCGGCGAGGTCGCGCTCGTCCGGGACCGTCGGGAGGAGCCTGCGCGCGACGCGGTTGGAAAGCTCGGCGAAGAACCGGTTGGCGCGTGGCAGCCCGGTCTCGACGAACAGCCGCTGCGCGCTCGTCTCGTCCAGAAAGGAGCGCAGCAGCGCGGCCACGGCGTCGCGGGTCTTGGGAGCCCGCCGCAAGCACTCGACGAAGAGCCACAGCCGCGCCGCGGGGGAGCGCCCGCTGACCGTCGCCGAGGTGGACAGGGACATCTCTTCGGGCTCGCGCAGCCACCTCACCAGAGCGACCAGCCAGTCGCCTCGCTCGGAGAGCGAGCTCGCTCTCGTCAAGGACTCGAGCAGTTGATCGAGGCTCGCGGCCAGGCGCCCAGGAGCCGTGGGCACCAGCCCCTGCAGCACGTCGGCGGCTGTGGCTTCAACAGAGGCCGCGACGTCGCGGGCGGGATTTGCGGTCATCGAGATGCTCCGCAGGAGGATCGCCAGGGGACCGTGAACGGGGCGAGCAGCGAGGCGAAGGATATACCGGGAACGGTGCGCCTCGTTCGTCACGACGGTTGGCGACAGACCGATGTTGCGGGCCTCCAGGCGCCCCTCGGTAATCCAGTCAGTCAGCTTCCAACTCGCGCCTCGCGTCTGGGTTCGCGATCGCCTGGATTGACTTCCCGCGAGAACATAGGTTAGTCATAACCTAGATTCGCACTAACGCCGTGAGGTGCCATGAGCATCGACTTCGCGATTCTTGGTTTCCTGAGCTGGCGACCCTTGGCCGGTTATGACCTCAAGAAGCTGATCGCCGACTCGGAGTTCCTTCCGTGGTCCGGCAACAACAACCAAGTCTATACGACGCTGGTGAAGCTCCACCGCGACGAGCTGGTCACCGTGGAGGTGCAGCACCAGGAGAGCCTGCCGGCGCGCAAGACGTACAGCATCACCGAGAAGGGGCGGGCTTCGCTGCGCACATGGATCATCTCCGCGCCCGACACTCCGCAGCTGCGCAACTCCTTCCTCTGCCAGCTCGCCTGGGCCGACGCGCTTCAGACTGCCGAGCTCGACGATCTCGTCGGCAAGTACGAGCACGAGGTCGAGATGCGGCTGCTCGTCTGCCGCGAGAAGATCCGCCGCGAGCCGCCGGCGCCGAACCGCACAGCGCGTGAGACCTTTCTCTGGAAGATGGTCCACGACAACTGCGTGCGCGCGTACGAGGCCGAGCTGAGCTGGGCCCGCGAGCTGCGGCGCGAGCTCGCGCGACTCTCCAAACCGAGCGAGGCTGCGCCGTGAGCCTCGCGCCAGTCTTCAAGAACGCCGAGAGCCGGCGGATCTTGATGGCGGCCTATGAGGAGCACCTCGCGCGCTGGCCCGTCCCGGCCGAGACGCGCGAGGTTCCGACCCGCCACGGCTCCACCTCCGTCATCTCCTCCGGCAACCGGTCCGGTCCCTCGCTCGTGCTGCTCCACGGCGCCGCCTCGAACGCGCTGATGTGGATCGCCGATGTGGCGGAGCTCGGCCTCAGCCATCGGGTGCACGCCGTGGACATCATCGGCGAACCCGGACGCAGCGCCCCGACCCGTCTGCCCTACGCCGGCTCTGGATACGCGGACTGGCTCGCCGACGTGCTCGACGGGCTGGGGCTGCGGACGACGCGGCTGGCCGGAATATCGCAGGGCGCCTGGCTCGCGCTGAGCTTCGCGACGCGGCATCCGGAGCGGGTGGAACGGCTCGTGCTGCTGAGCCCGGCGAGTGTGGTCCGCGACCGGCTCACCTTCCTGCTGCGTGTGCTGCCGCTGCTGCTGCTCGGGCGGAGGGGCCACCGCGTCATCAATCGCATCGTGGCCGCGCCGGAGAAGCTTCATCCCGACGCGATGGCCTACATGGACCTCATCCTCGCCCACACGAGTCCGCGACTGGACTCCTCGCCACTGTTCGCGGACGACGAGCTGCGGCGATTGACGATGCCGGTGCTCCTCCTGGGAGGGGAGCAGGACGCGATCCGCGACTGCCGGGCGATCGCGGCGCGGCTGCAAGGGCTGGCTTCGCGGGTGGAGACCTGCTTGTTGCCGAATGCGGGGCACGTCCTGGTGGGCGCGGCGCCGCGGATGCTCGCGTTCCTGAATTGAAGCGGGCAGGTGGGCACCAGCCCCCGCAACACGTCGGCGGCGGTGGCCTCGACAGCGGCCGCGACGTCGCGAGCGGGATTTGCGGTCATTCAGATGCTCCGCAGGAGGACGGCCCGAGGGACCGCGAGCGTGGCAAGAAGCGAGGCGAAGGATCTACCGGGAACGGTGCGCCTCGTTCGGCGGCCCGCGCTGAGCTGGGGCTTTCGGCTTGCGCTCAGGCGGCTGGCTTCTTGAGGCGAGGACAGGCTTCCCCGGTGGCAAAAGGTGCGCGATGCTGTCGGGCCCCCCAGCGGCCTTTCGTGGAGGAGCCCTTGCCCATCACCCGCACGACCACCAACCCGCAGCCCTCCGCCACGCGCGTCGACACGCCAGAGCTCGTCCCCAGCGCTCCGGCCCAAACAGGTGACCAGGCTGCGGCTCCCCTCCCCCCCGCCGACACCTTCGAAGCGGTCCGCGCCGCCGGCAGCAAGAAGGCAAAGGCGCTGGACCCCCAGAAGATGGCCAGGGAGGTCCTCGCGAAGCTCCCGCTGACGCCCGACCCCTATACCCGCTACGAGGAGAAGGCGGCCCGCCGCGTAGGCGAGCTTTGCGAGCGGCTGGCATTGGCGAGCGCGGGAGCCGGAGTCGAGGGTGGACCGGTCGAGGAGCTGCGCAAGCGCTTCCCCGCAGCGGCCGTGGATGTGGCCATGGCCGCCTCCGTCTTCGAGCACGAGTCCATCCAGTACCTCGTCACCGAGAAGGGGGCGCGCAATCCGCGCCACTTCGTGGTGACCCCCGCCGGCAAGCTCCTCGAGGACAGGGAGGCGAGCAACGCCATCCTCGGCAAGGTCAGGCTCAAGGACGGCAAGTCGACCTTCTCGCCGGTCACCTACAAGCAGCGCATCCCCGTCTTCGAGGCCCCGCCCCTCGCTCCGGGGCGAGAGGTGGACGTGTCCTCGGGCTCGCGCGTGCGCAGCGGGACCCTCATCGGCGTCAACGGCGACGGCAAGTGGACCCTCGAGCTCACCACCGCCTCCGGCAAGAAGACGCGCAAGACTCTCGATTCGCACGAGGTCGTGATGTTCAACACCTCGCACGAGTTCTCGCTGCATGGAGCGACCTACAGCGAGGTCAGCCTGGACGTGGGCAAGGACCCCCAGCTCAAGAAGTTCCTCGACGAGGCCAGCGCCATCGCCCGCCCCATCCTCGACGGGGCCGGCCCCGACCTCGCCTCGCGGGTGGAGGCCCAGAAGCGAGCCATCGAGGCCCTCATGCATCACGTGGAGGCGAACCTCGAGTACCCCTCGAGCGCGCAGTGGGGCGAGGGGGACATCCCGTCGAGCGACCCGCGGTCGATCCGCTTCAACGAGCTCGAGGCCTCGGTCGAGGGCAGCTTCGGCGGCACCTTTCCTTTCGGCGAGCTGCTCTCCATCCGCGCTGGCGAATGCCGTCACCGCGCCATCGGCATGCAGATGTGCCTGCAGGTCGCCGGCATCGACAGCCGCCTGACCTCCGGGGGCGCGTACACCGCGGGCGGGGTCTACCGCGGCCCTCACGCCTGGCTGGAGACGACGCTCGCCGACGGCTCCCGCTTCCTCACCGATGCCCAGTGGGGCGACGCCTTCCTCCCGCTGCGCGAGACCTATGAGCAGGACGCTCGCCGCCAGGAGATTCCGGAGAAGACCGAGCACTACGACGCGCACCTCATCTATTGAAGAGGTGACGAGCGAGCGCCGGACCGAGCCGCGCCACGCCTTCCTCCTGGGGGCGTG
>JACRCT010001164.1 GCA_016218885.1 Deltaproteobacteria bacterium
ACGGGCGGTCCCGAGGGCGGCGGAGGCCCGAGGCGCGAGGGGCGGGGCGGGGGAGGGACGGCCGCGGCCACCTCCTGGGGGCTGATCCGCAGGATGTCGGGCTGGTCGGGACCGCGGGTGGGAGGCGGCTCGCCCATGGGATGAATCTCGCGGATCAGTGCGTGGCCGCCAGCAGCAGGCCCGCGACGAGAAGCACCACGCTCGTGACGCCCGCCGCGACCAGGCCCAGTACGGCCATGACCCGCTGCGTTGGCTTCATCCTCCGGAGCTCATCGGTGCGCGCCAAGGCCCACAATCCGCCGGCCATGAGCGCCACGGGCGCGGTGGGCGGGAAGACGCCGCCCGCGAAGATCGCCCAGGCAACCCCGCCGGACACGGGGCCGTTGGGTGGTGCGGGGGCCTGGTGCTCGACGGGCGTGCTGGACTCGAACACGGCGCCGCAGTGCCGGCAGCGCAGGGCGGCAACCTTGATGGTCTTGCCACAGGCGGAGCACTGCTTCTCCTCCTGGCCCCAGAAGGTCTGCGGCGCGACCGGGTCGGCGGCCTTGGCCGTCTTCGGCATCAGCTCGCAGCCGTAGGAGGCGCAGCCACAGGTCTCCTTCCAGCACTCGTCGTGGAAGGTGGCTTCGCAGCGGGGGCAGCGCCCGACGCTCTCGCCGACGCCTATCGCCGTCTGGCAGATGCCGCAGCGCTTGCCGGCCTCAGCCGGGCCGGCGAGCTCGCAGCGCCACTCCGGAGCCATCACCTAGGCCTCCTTCTCGGCAAAGTTGAAGACCGTCTTTCCAATGCGGATCTGGTCGCCGTTCTCAAGGCGCTTGCGCCTCACCCGCCTGCCGTTGACGAAGGTACCGGCCGGGCTGTCGCGGTCCTCGATCTCGTATCCCTCGCCGACGGTATGTAGCGCGGCGTGGGTGGGCTCGACTTCCGAGTCCTTGAACAGGTAGACGTCCGACTTGGGCGAGCTGCCGATGAGCGTTGGGCTCTTGTAGATGATGAACTCCTTGCCTGCCAGCGGCCCCGTCAGCAGCTTCACCCATGCCTCGCGGGCCAGCAGCTCGACCACGCCGATCATCAGGCCGGTCACCGCGCCGATGATGGCGAAGCCGGTGGCCCGGCTCGCGGCCGCACCCCCGGACATCGACGGGCCGTTGATGAGGTAGTCGACCGGGTCGAAGAGCATCCCGCCTATGAGGGCCCCCACCATCCCGCCCAGCAGGCCGTTGAGGGCCAACTTCTTGGAGCGCAGCGCGACGCCCTGGCCCAGCCCCATGGCCGCGCCGGCTATGGACCAGGCGATGCCGCGGACCACCATCTGCGCGAGGAAGCCGAAGGTCGTGAACTCGCCGGCGGGGTCCTGCAGGTCGTGGGTGAAGTGGCGGCCCAGGTTGTAGATCACCTCGGCCAACGGGGCGGCGATGAGGCCCGCCCCCAGGCCGATGCCCAGCCCCACGAGGCCGAACACAGCGCTGCGCCGGAAAGCCTTGGATAGCAGCCCGTCAGCTGCGCCCACGAACAGCCCCACGAATGAAGCGACCACCGGAAAGATCAACAAGCCGAGGAGCAGCCCCCAGAGCCGCAACGCCTTCAGGTCCACCGGCACGGGAGGCTCGCCAGGCCCCCGGATCCTGACCTCCTGCGCGACGAGGCCCTCCTGTTTCTCCATGAGCTGCCCGCGCACCTCGACGGCCAGGCCAGCCTCGAGCTCAGTGGCCGGGACGGTGCGGCCGTCGCGGCGGATCCGCGCGGCATTGGGGATCCAGACGGTGACCCCACCCACGAGCAGCTTCCCGTAGAGGTGGCTGCTCATGGCGCCCTCGGTGCGCTCGATGGTGCCGGTCAGCCGCGTGCCGTCGTCGAAGAACGGTTCGATGATGCCCCAGCCGGCCAGGCCTCCCAGGGCGCCCGCGAGCATCAGCGCCACCCAGGGGCGCTGGAGGGCAGAGGTCTTGGCGTCGGCGACGCGAGCGTGCGCGTCCGACATGCCGAACGAGAGCTGGCTCGCCAGCTGTTCATCGACGTGCGGCTGCGCGAGGTCCGCCGGGCTGATGACGATCTTCTCGGGCGTCGAGGGCTCCATGGAAGACCTCCTACTTGGCGCGCGCCGCGGGCCGGCGCTTGCGCAGCATCCACAGGTACGCGGCTCCGGCGGCGACGACCACGACCGCGATCGCGACCGCCCCGGTGACCAGGACCCACCGCGGGACCGACCATCGCCCCCGGCCTGCCGGCGGCTCGGGCAGGGCTCCAGGGGAGGCGGGGGGGAGGAGGATCTGCGCTGGCGCGGCGCTGCCCAGCAGCTTCTGCAGCGCGTTCGGCGCGCCATTCGGAGAATGGAGCTCCACGCCCAGGTACAGGTGGCCCGACCCGTCGCGGTAGACGGGACCGTCCTGGCTCTGCACCTCCAAAAGCTCGACGCCCAGGGCGCGGCCGCTCGAGGCGTCGCGCTGGAGGAGCAGGAGCGCCTGGGAGCGGCTCACCTGCGGCTCCCCGCGAGACAGCGGCGACTGGCCGGTGAGCAGGTACCAGCCGATGAAGAGCCCGACGACGCCGAAAAGGCTCCAGTTCAGGGGCAGGCCCTCGCCCGAGCGCGCAGTGCTCGCCTCCAGCGCGGCGGCGCAGCGCTGCAGCGCGTGGGTGGCGCCGGCGAGATCCGCCCGGGCAGCCCCACCCGGGGCGCCGGGAGCGGGCACCGCCGGCTCGGGGGCGTGGGCGACCACCTTGCGCTCGCGGCCGCCGACCCAGAAGCGCCGCGCCAGCTCGAGCTCGTCGCCCTTGGCCTGGAAGAACCCCTCGGTGCCGGCGAGCGGGTCGAAGACGTAGGCCACCTGATAGGAGGCAGAGAAGAAGTTCTTGTGGATGAAGCTGTCCATGTCGGACAGAAAGATCCCGAAGCCGCCATGGGTGTGATACCAGCCGACGATCTGCTCGTTCGCGTGGTGCTTGTCCATCTCCGAGTGGATGTGGTTCCAGGTCTCGTGCGTGAAGGTGACCTGTGCGCCCTGCTGCTTGGCGGCCTCGCCGCGGATGACCCCGGTGACGTGCAGGAACTCGCCCTGGGCGTCCTTAAGCAGGCGGCCGACGAGGACGCCGCAGACCTCGACCTCGGGCTCAAGCACCGCGTGGCCAATGATGTCGGCGTAGGGCTTCTTGTCGACGGCGATGCGCAGTTCGCCGGGGTCGGGGGCGGCGCTGCCGCCGGGGAAGGCGGCCTTGGCCGGGTCCGGCGGGGTGGAGGAGGTCATGGGACTCCCGAGGACGAAGAGGGAATGGGCTGCGCGCGGACGCCGAGCACGTGGGG
>JACRCT010001196.1 GCA_016218885.1 Deltaproteobacteria bacterium
ATGGTCCTGTGGACCAGGTCGACGAGATCGAGCCGGCTGCGCTGCAGGCGGATCTTGCTGCGCGCGATACGTGTCACGTCCAGGAGATCGTCTACCAGTCGTGCGAGGTGGGTCACCTGCCGGTTGATCACCTCGCGCGCTCGCCGGGCTTGCTCCCCGCTCGGCGACGCCCTCTCGAGGATGTAGAGACCATTCCGGATGGGCGCGAGCGGATTGCGCAGCTCGTGGGAGAGCATGGCCAGGAACTGGTCCTTGCGGTGATCGGCCTCGCGCAGCGCCTCTGCCCGCTCGTGCTCGTCCAGCGCCCATCGGAGCTCCCGGTTCTTGCGCTCGAGATCCCTCGCCAGGGTGGCCACCTCCTGGTTGAGCCCAGACAGGGTCCGCAGGACCTCGGTCTCCGTCAGGGTGTAGGTCTCACCCAGCAGGACGCCATGCTCACCCTCCCGGTACACGCGGCAGGTGAGCAGGAACGGGCTCCCGTCCGCCGTTTGGAACAGGATGCGCTCAGCCGGCGAGTCCCCCTTCAGCAGCCGGTCGAGCGCCGCCCTGCTCTCGGGCAGGACCAGGTCGGCGAGCAGCTCGCCCACGTCTCCCTCTTGCCGTTCCGCCATTCGCCGATACGCATTGTTGGTCTGCACCACGCGCCGATCGGCGTCGACGATGAGCGTGGCAACGGAGGAGCACTCGTCGAGGAATGGGGCGAGAGCGACGCTCGACTGCAGCTTGGGCCCCTCGGGTGTCACCGCATCGGCTCCGGCGCGCTGTAGCACCTGGCGCCGATCACGGCGTCCCGGGCGTTCCCGGCCCAGGCGTCGGCCCCCACCGCTCTCCAGAGGTCAGGCAGGAGGTCGAAGGCCCCTCCGCCGACCATGACCGTCACCGGCGTCGACGCCTGCTCGGCCTTGACCGCCGCGATGATCTTCCTGGCCCACGGGAGGTTGAAGGGCATGGTGACCGACAGCGCCAGCATGCTCGGGCGCTGACTCTTGACCAGGGCCAGGAGATCCTCCAGGGGCGTATCCGCGCCGAGGTAGCGCACCTGCCAGCCATCCATCTCCAGGAGGTCGGAGACCATCCAAGCTCCCAGCACGTGAAGCTCATGGGGGACGGCGGAGACGACCGTGAGGCCCCTCCACGGCCTGCCGATCTTGCGGAGGCCGGCGAGCCCGGCCACGACCCGAACGGTGATGGCCGACGCCAGGTGCTCCTCGGCGACGGAGATCGTGCCCGCCTCCCACAGCGTCCCGACGCGGTACATCGCCGGTTGGATCACCGAGAGGTAGAACCCCTCAAGCTCCTCGGGAAGACGGATCTCACGGGCGACGACCAGCGCCTCGGCGGGGTCGCCGGCCAGCAAGGCGCGCAGGTATCGCTGCCTCACCTGGGCCCAGGCGTCGGGAGCCGATGCGGCCGCTTCCGGCTCTGCCGCCTCGGCGAGGCGGATGATCTCCCGGTGGTGCTCCTTCATCCAGGCGTACACCGCGAGGATCTCCGAAAGCTGGTCCGCGGGCAGGCATCTCTCGACGGCCCTCGCCCAGGCGTCGAGCTCGACCGGGAAGTAGTCGTAGGAGAAGCCCCGCCCGTGGTAGGCCCGGTAGACCCAGGGCAGCGTCGCGGCGAGCAGGTCATATCGCCTCAGGGAGAAGACGGTCGACATGAACGCGCAGTGATGGGCGTGGTTCGTCTCCATCACCTCCCAAGGGTTGCCGCCGATCAGCCGCGAGAGGTCGGCCCTCGAGCGGAGCTCGCCGTTCACGAGGGCGCTCATCGCTCCCTGCTGGGTCTCGTAGTGTGCTGACGCCTGCTCGGGCACCGCCGCCAGCCTTTTCGCACTCTCCATGAGTTCGCCGATCGCCATGTCTATGCGCTCCCTTGTGGCAACCAGCCATCCCCCGAAGCGCGGGCCTTCGGGCTTCGCGCAGCGTGGCCGGCCATGTCCGCTCCCATGCTCGCTCGCACTGCCTGTACGTCTGCTCTCCTCCGTCGGGGCTTCGCCTCCGCTCGGTCGCTTCGAGGCTGCACAGTGCACCTTCGCCCCTGCCTCGTCGGGTCCGGGGGTGGGTCTGCGTGCCAGACAGTCCAGTGACGGAGAGTGTCGGGCGCGAAGCCGGGAAGGCCAGGCTCAGGCGAGGTTCTGGAGCGTCAGGTAGCCGTCCCCTTCGTACATGGGGGCGAGATGCTCGACCTCGCGCGGGTCGCCCGTCGCCGGTCGCTGTTCCCCGAGGACGACTTCGCGCGAAAGCTCCTCGAGTGCCAGATCGCTCGCGCCTTCGATCTCATTGCCGTCGAGCACCAGGCGCGCCAGGTGCGAGAACGAGGAGCGATGAGCCACGAGCTTGAGGGCGCCGCGGCTGCTGATCGTACCGAAGGACAGATCCAGCGACTCGAGCTGCCGCAGCAGCGGGGCCTCGGCCAAGGCCTCGCAGAGCTCGTCCGCGAAGGGCACAGAGCGCAGCGAGAGGTGGCGCAGATTCGGGAGCCCCTGTCCGGCGAACAAGGTGGCGAAGTCTCCCAGCGCGGCGTCGCAACCGAGCCGCGGAGACCCGAGCCAGAGGCCGAGGCTGGCCAGGGAGTCCCAGCGGGCGGCCGCGACTGCGCGAACCGTCTCCCGGCCCAACCCCGCGGCCCTGATCTGCAGCTTGCGGAGCCGGGGCAGCTCGAATTGCGTGGCGCTCAACTGCCCGGCCTGGAGCTGGAGGGAGGTGAGCTGGTCGAAGGCGGCGAGCCTCTCGGGGATTCGGGCCACCGTCGCGCGGAAGGTCTCGATCTCGTCGAAGGTGCACAGGGTGAGCGAGCGCAGCACGTGCGACGCGCCCCCCAGGCGCGCCAGGGCCCGCCCCACCCCCTCGAAGTCGGTGCAGAAGCCGAGCGTCACCGCCAGGCGATCGACTCCCAGCTCCCGGTCGGAGAGCAGGCGTCGCAGGACGTTCTCGAAGTCCGTGCCCACCAGGTCCGTTCCGTACACCAGCCGTGCCCGGTGGGATCCGGCGTCGATCTCGAGGCTCGCGCCGCCTGCCTCCCGCAGACGCTCCAGGCGGGTCTGCGCGGGGAGCGCGTCGAAGGCCAGGTAGCCCCGGCGCAGCTTCTGCCCGACGAGCGCCTCCAGCGTCGTCTGGGCGATCTCTTCGGAGGCGAAGGTGCGGCGGGCGACCGTGGGCGGAGTGTCGCAGGTGCCGTAGCGCATCTCGAGCTCGGCGCCGGCACGCTCGATCTCGAAGAAGCGTCGCCCCGCGCCCTCGCCCAGCTCGAACCGTGTCATTGAACCGCTCCTCTCGCGTCCCAGACCGTCAACGGCCAGCACGACCTCGCCCATGGCGCCTCCGCGGCGGCGCACCCTCAGGGGTCAGGGCGCGCGCGCACCGCTAGATCGATCACCGCCTCTGCACCCGCGGGGGAGGGTGGGCCTCATCGAAGAGCAGGAAGTTGGTTCATGAGTCAAGCCGAGGGCGAGGTCCCGCCGGAAACTTGCCGGTGCGTCCTCCCGCTGTACAGTCGGACCATGAGATCGGGACGAGCTGCCAGCAGGCAGGCGAAGGTCGATTGGGCCGCGCTGATTCAGGGGGCGCGCGAGGTGCGCGAGCGCGCCTACGCTCCCTACTCGCGGTTCAAGGTGGGGGCGGCGGTCCTCGGCGAGTCGGGGCGGATCTACGTGGGCTGCAACGTGGAGAACTCCTCCTACGGGCTCACCGTGTGTGCCGAGCGCAACGCCGCGGCCCAGGCCGTGGCCGCGGGTGAAAAGAAGCTCCTCGCCTGTGCCATCGCCGCGGGGGGCAAGCCCTGTCCGCCCTGTGGCATGTGTCGCCAAGTCCTCGCCGAGTTCGGCGACCCGGCGATGCCGGTGGTGCTGCTCGGGGGAGGCAAGGCGCGCATCATCCACGCCCTGTCCGACCTGCTGCCCCACGCCTTCGACAAGACCTTCCTCTAGGACGATCGCGGCCCCAACGCCGGGACAGGCTCAAGAGCGCCGGCGTCCTTTGCCGCCTCGGGGGAAGGGGGGCTCGGCCACCGGCTTGGACTTGGACCTCTGCGGGGCAGGCTCGGGCGGCGGCGAAGCGACCTCGACCGGCAGGGTCCTGGCCTCGTGGCTCTCCCGCTCGGTCTGGGGCGCGGCAAGCGAGGCGATCTGCTCCACGACCGTGTCCTGTGACAGCTCCGGCGCGGGGTCCAGCCGGTTCATCCACCAGGTGACCGTCATGCCGAGCTTCGCGAGCGAGGGTGCAGGATGGCGCGCGCGCAGCTC
>JACRCT010001197.1 GCA_016218885.1 Deltaproteobacteria bacterium
AGGCCGGCGCCAAGACGAAGGTGGCCGAGGTGCTGGAGGAGGGCTGGATGGGCGTCGACATCGGCCCGCGCACCCGCGAGCTCTACATGCATACGCTGCAGGGTGCCAAGACGGTGCTCTGGAGCGGCCCGATGGGCGTGTTCGAGATGAAGGGCTTCGACGAGGGCACGCTGGCCATCGCCAAGACCTTCGCCGAGATCACCGGCAAGGGCGCCACCACCATCGTGGGCGGTGGCGACTCCGCGGCGGCCATCCGCCAGATGGGCTTCGACAGCAAGGTCACCCACGTCTCCACCGGTGGTGGGGCCTCGCTGGAGATGTTCGAAGGCAAGTTCCTGCCCGGCATTGCCGCCCTCGACCTGAAGTAGCTGGCTGCCAGGACTGAAAGCAAACGCGCCGCGGCGGAGCGATCCGCCGCGGCGCAGCGATCTCTGCGCTCGCCGGCAAGGGCGCTCTCGAGGGAGGACTTGCTCCAACGCACAGAAACACGGCATTCATGCAGGGTTTCTCTGCTTTGGAGCAAGTCTTTCTGACACGACCCCCTCCATCCGACGCCGAGCCGGTGAGCCGGACGGCGCAGGGATGGCGGGGAGTACTCGAAGTTGTTCGGAGCCAAGAGGGGCTTCCGGCTGCTGCTGGTCGGTCGGCGGCGACAGAACCCTGAGCGCGACGGTGAACGCCCTGGGCGACCGGCAGGCGACCCTCGGCGTGCTTCCGCTGGGGACCGGAAATGACTTCGCGCGCAGCCTGCGCATCCCTGACGACCTGGAGGCCGCCTGCGCGGTGGTTGCCGCCAACCATGGTCCGCTGTCGACGAAAGATGGGGATGGGCAGGCTTCTATTCCGCCCTTTCTTCCACATAGGAGCCCAGCGAAAGACTGGAAAGCCCATTCAAGTGGCTTGGTCGACGGCGGAGCCTTCGAGGCGGGTTCGGTCGGCGATGCCGTGGGGGGCGATCGACTCTTCGCAAGAGCACCACAGATGTGGAGCGAGAGTGGCGCAGGGACGGCCTATTCGGGCGTGGCCTCGACGCGCCGGCTTTGCGGGCAGAGGCTCGCATCAACGAACGATTCGGGGAAGGCTGCGTGTTCCCGGGCGAAGCGCAGCTCCTCCTCGGAGAGAGGCCCGGGCAAAAGCTCCGCCACCTTGGCCTCGCCTTCGGTGAGCGGACCCGGCAGCCGCGCCCTCTGCACCTGGCATCGACGGCGGGCGCGTCCGTAGCGCTCCGAGTCGCGCTTGAGATCGCTGGCCGCCTCCTCAAGCCAGCTTCGAGCCACCTCTTTGCGTGCCGCTTCCGCCGCCGCCGCGCGGGTGTCGGCGGGCCTGGTCTGGGCTGCGAGGGCGCAGTAGCGCTCCTCGACCGTCTTCAGTTGGTGGATCTCTGCGCGCACCCGCACCCCGAGGTCCTCGACCCGGTGGTAGCAGTCGCTGTCGTCGACCTCCCCGAGCGCCCCTCCCAGGACCACGCCGGCGTGCCAGTCGGTAGGGAGCCGCTCGGCGGGATCGGTGAGGGAGGCGAAGCGCAGGGCTCCGGCGATGGACTGCCGTGGCGCCTCGAGACCTACCGAGACGTCCGAGCGGTGGCAGTGCCGGAAGTCGGTCCCCAGCGAGCCTTCGATGAGGAAGTCGATCTGCGGGTCCTCGAGGATGGCAGGTCGGCGGGCGTAGAAGTTGACCTGCCCGCGGAAGGTGAGCCGCTCCTCGGGGTCCGTGTGCTCCCATACGAAGCGCAGGATCGCCGTGCCCGAGGTCTCCCAGCGGAAGGCCCGGCTGACACGGGTGAGCAGGTGCTCGCGCATCGTCCACTCGATGGAGCGGACCTCGCTGGGGGCCTCGGCACGGAAGTACTCGACCCACCCCAGCGAGGTCTCGAAGCCGGGGGTCGCCCCTTGTAGACCGGCGATGAGCCGAGGACGCCACTGAAAGCCCACATGCTTGGCGGCGGCGAACCAGCCCACGCGGAAGGAGTCGTCTGGCCCCTTGAGCAGCAGCCCACTGATGTCCACGTTCGCCTGCTCGACACCGGCGAGCGCCGCCGCTCCCAGCAGGCCCAGTGCGAGATCGTACTTGGGCAGCTGGTCCCTGAGCCCGCTCCATCCCTCCTGTGTCCTGGGGAAGAACGCCTGCTTGGAGAGCCCGTAGAAGGCCAGGTCGATGAGCTCCTCGGTGCGGAAGTAGCCGTCGAAGGTGTTGATCAGCCCGTCGAGGCTGCGCATCCGGGTCTCCTCGTCCATCAGCACCCCCAGCGACCGCGGCGCGCCCGGCAATGCCAGCCCCAGGCGTGCAGTGGGCGCGTAGCGGATGATGTCGATGTAGCGCGCGAGGACGGAGTACAGGCGCAGGCGAAGCCGGGGCGGCAGCGCTTCGAGCTTCAAGCGGGTGGAGTCGTTGAGATACCAAGGTGCGCCCACGATGCGGTCGACGTCCTCCTGCGAGAAGAGGAAGGGCTTGCCCAGCACGTAGATCATGAAGTCGCGGGTGAGGTTGCCGTAGTCGGACACATCGGGTCCGGAGCGCTCGCCTTGTCCCAAGAGCTGCTCGCGTACCTCCTGCCGCACGCGGCCGGGCAGCTGGCTGACGACCGAGTCGGCGCGTGCCGCCAAAGAGGTGAGCAGGCTGGCGGATGCGATCCAGATCGTCAGGGCCGACCGGGCTCGCCGTTCCCTCGTCACCTGCCACACCTCGAAGTCGCTTCCGCCCGTGAGCGGCCCTGCGCAAGAGGGGCTCCACGATACACGTCCATGCCGCCGGCAGTCTGCGCGCAGGTGCCTGGCGACAGGAACGCCGACTGGCGGATAGCAAGGCAGCCAGGCTGAAGGACGCTCGCCTTTTGGCGTGCCGATCGATAAAATCCGCGCCATGCCAATCCGACCAAACAGCTCTTCTGGTGCCCCGTCGGTTCCCTCCGCTCGACCGGCGGCCAGCTCTGCCACTGCCAAGCCCACTGCCGCGCCTGCTCCGTCAGCTCAGCCAGCCGCGCCATCGGTGCCCGCCAAGTCCAATGCTGCGAAGGGCATCGATGGCCTGGACGCCCCACGCTCGTCGGCGTTGGCGAAGCTGACCGGTGAGGTGCCTTGCGCTCCCCAGACTGCGCCTCCGCTGTCCGTGGCCTTCGATCGCATCCAGGCCCCCGGCGGCCCTGCGCAGGCTCGCGTCCTGTCCAAGAATCTCGACGCCTGGAACGCCCGCTGGGAGATGGTCTCCTCGGCCAAGGAGTCCATCGACGCCAACTACTTCATCTTCGAGCGGGACCCGTTCGGCTACGCCTTCCTCGGAGCGATGCTGAAGAAGCAGATGGCGGGCGTGGACGTGCGGGTGATGACCGACGCCATGGCCGACCCCACGGGAGAGAAGGGTTTCAAGTCCCGTGGCTCGGACTACCTCGAGGAGCTCGTCAACCAAGGCGGCAAGGCCTACGTCTACCATCCGGTCTTGAGCCGCGGGCGTGACGCCCTGTTTGGCAACGAGTACTCCACGCTCGCCTCCAACCACGACAAGATCCTGGTGGTGGACGGCCAGCGCAGCATCACCGGCGGGCGCAACATCTCCCAGGACTACCTCGCCGATCCCGCCGACCACAAGGGCGCCTGGCGGGACATGGACGTGGCTCTCGAGGGGGCGGAGACGGCAGCAGGCCTGAAGCAGGCCTTCGACGTGGAGGTCAATCAGGGCGCACACGTGGCCGACCCCGTCACCCCCGACTTCATGGGCAACTGGGACAAGAAGGACATCCAGTTGCTGGGCGCTGCCGAGCTGATGGACCTGTGGCTGCACGACCCGGTCCTGAGCGACGCCAAGAAAGCCGAGCTGCGCGCGAACCCCGAGGCTCTCAAGCCGTTCGCCGCCGATCTGGTGGAGCGCGCCCTCAAGCGCGCGACGGACGGTCTGCCTGCCAACCTCAAGCGCGAGCCCAGCGACAGCGATCGCGAGTTCCTGAATGGGTTGGCCGCCGACCTGGTCAAGCACCTCGAGGCGCGCGGCAGTGCCCAGACCTTCCCGACCGGACGTCTGCCGGAGCGCTCTACTCAGACCAAGATCCTCGACCAGACGTCGGCCGCGGGAACCCGGATGAACAACATCGCTCCGGCGCTCAAGTCGTTGGTCGACTCGGCCAAGAAGCAGATCGTCATCGAGAACCCATACGTGGTCCTCACCGAGGACATGCTCAAGTCGCTGGAATCGGCCAGCGCCCGCGGGGTGAAGATCGAGATCATCACCAACAGCCCGCTGAGCACCGACAGCAAGGAGACCCAAGCCTTCTTCCTCGAGGACTGGCCTTCCATCTTGGCGCGCTGCCCCACGGCGAAGATTCTCGTCGCCACCGGCGAGCGGAAGGTCCACGCCAAGAGCGCGGTCATCGACGGCGAGGAGAGCTTCGTCTCGACTTACAACCTGGACCTTTTGTCGGGGTACGTGAACAGCGAGGTCGGTGCGATCGTGAAGTCCAAGGAGGTCGCCACCGACTTGCTCGCGGCCTTCGCTGCCGACAAGGCCGACCCCACCAACGGGTTCATCGAGTACAAGATCCAGCGGGACGCCAACGGCAAGCCAGCCCTCAAGGACGGCAAGCCGGTCGTCGAGTTCGGGCCCGAGGACCATCTGTCGCCCGAGATGATCGCCGAGTACGCCAAGAGGCGCGATTTCTGGGGCAACAAGGTGCGTGAGAACGTCGCTCTCTTCGAGCCCCTGCGCCACCCGCCGCTCGTGTCGCCCAAGTAGAGGTGCCGCGCGGCGTAGCGCAGAGTCTGCCAAGGTGAATCGAGCGTCTGGTTGAGCTCGTGGCGGAGAGCCTGGTGCTCTCCGCCGAAGCCCTGCTTGTATCTCCAGACTCGCCTAGGTGGGCCTGCGGGTAGGATGAGCCGCCGTGGCTGCTTCCTTGGACATCTTGATCGTCGCCGGCGAGGCCTCCGGGGACGCGCACGCCGGGGCGCTCATGCGCGAGCTCTCCGGGCGCCTGCCCAGAGCCCGCTTCTTCGGCATGGGCGGGGTGCACATGCGCGAGGCCGGGCTCGAGGCGCTCTTCGATGCCCGCGAGATCTCGGTGATGGGGCTCGTGGAGGTCCTGCCCAAGCTTTGGCGCATCCTCCAGGTGCTGCGCTCGCTCACCCGGGCTGCCGAGGAACGCCTCCCGCGCCTGGCCATCCTGGTCGATGTCCCCGACTTCAACCTGCGGCTCGCCAAGCGCTTGAAAAGGCTCGGGATCCCGGTCGTCTACTACATCAGCCCCATGGTCTGGGCGACGCGCGAGGGGCGGGTGAAGCAGATCGCCCGGGACGTGGACACCGTGCTGTGCATCCTTCCCTTCGAGGAAGCCTTCCTGCGCGAGCGCGGGGTGAGCGCGCGCTATGTCGGTTCCCCGGTGCTCGAGCACGCCCCCGCGCCGGCGCCCGCCTCGGTGTTTCGCGAGCGCCTCGGCCTCGACCCCGGCGCGACCACGCTCGCCGTGCTGCCGGGGAGCCGGGAGAGCGAGCTCACGCGCCTGATGCCCACCCTCGTCGCCGCGGCGGAGCGCGTGGCGCGGGCCAGGCCCGGGCTGCAGGTGGTGGTCCCCGTCGCTCCGACGCTCGAGAAGGCGCGGGTCGCCGCCTACTTCGAGAAAGGCCCGCTCTGTCCCCGGCTCGTGGACGGGCGCGCGGCCGAGGCCGTCGGCGCCAGCGACGCGGCGATCGTCTGCTCCGGCACCGCGACGCTGGAGGCCGCATTGATGCTCCGGCCCCTGGTCGTGGTGTATCGGGTCTCCTGGTTGACCGGCCTGCTCGTCCGGATGCTCGCCCGGATCGCCCACGTCTCTCTGGTGAACCTCTTGGCGGGCCGCAGGCTGGTGCCCGAGCTGCTCCAGTCGGAGTGCACCGCCGAGCGCATCGCCGAGGTCACCCTGCGCTACCTCGATGACGAGCAGGAGCGCACCTCGGTGGTCGAGGGCCTGATGCAGGTTCGAGCCTCGCTGGGAGCGCCCGGAGCATCGGCCCAGGCGGCCGAAGCTGTGGTATCCCTCTTGCGCCGTCTCGACGAGGCTCCCGCTGGAGCCCGCACCGTCGAGGTCCCCACCTCCCCGAGCCTGATCCCATGAGCGACGCGCTGGTCATCATCCCCACCTACAACGAGGCCGAGAACGTCGAGCCGATCACCCTGGCGGTGCTCGCCGCGGACCCGCGCCTCGACGTGCTGATCGTCGACGACAACAGCCCCGACGGCACCGGCGTCAAGGCGGACGCATTGGCCAAGGCCGACGGGCGGGTCCACGTCCTGCACCGGGCGGCGAAGGAGGGGCTGGGGCGGGCCTATCTGGCCGGCTTCGAGTGGGCGCTGGCCCGGCCCTATCGCTTCGTGTTCGAGATGGACGCCGACTTCTCGCATGACCCGCGCTATCTGCCGCGCTTCCTCGCCCAGATGGAGGCGGGCGCCGACATGGTGCTGGGCTCTCGCTACGTGGAGGGCGGCGGGACCGTGAACTGGGGCATCAGCCGCCAGATCATCAGCAAGGGCGGCAGCCTCTACGCCCGGTCGATCCTCGGGGTGAAGGTTCGCGACCTGACCGGCGGCTTCAAGTGCTTCCGCCGCGAGACGCTCGAGGGCCTCGACCTCGCGGGCGTGCGCAGCACCGGCTACGCCTTCCAGATCGATGTGACCTTCCGGGCGCTCAAGCGAGGGTTCAAGGTCCGGGAGATCCCCATCGTCTTCGAGGACCGCCGGGTGGGGAAGAGCAAGATGTCGCGCAAGATCTTCCTCGAGGCGGTGACCATGGTCTGGAGGCTGCGAGCGAGCGGCGGACGGTAGGGCGGGCCTCCTCCTCCGACCTTCTTTCAGGCCCTCACCCCAACCCTCTCCCAGTGGGAGAGGGGGCATAGGGAAGCGAAGTGAAGGAGTTCATCAGCTTCAGCGTGGTCGCCTTCTCGGCGATCTTCTTCGTCATCGACCCGCTGGGCCTGGTGCCCATCTACGTCGCCATCACCTCGCGCGACCCGCCCGAGAAGCGGCGCAAGATGGCCCGCCGCGCGACGCTGGTGGCGTTCTTCCTGCTGAGCTTCTTCGCCATCTTCGGCAGCCTGCTCTTCAAGGTCTTCGGCATCACGCTGAG
>JACRCT010001169.1 GCA_016218885.1 Deltaproteobacteria bacterium
GCTGGCTGCTCGCCAGCTCCGCAAGCGCGAGTGCAGTCCCAGTGACTGGGATGGGTGGTCCGGCAGATGGTACGGGGATCTTGCCCTTGGCAGCTTGTGACAGGCCCGAAGACAGATACTGCTGCTGTGAGGAACCGTCGAGCACATAGGCGCACATCAGTGCATCGCGCATCTTCCAGGCGTAGTCACCATCCGTAAATCGAGAGACTCCCTGCGTACAGTACCGCTCGATGGTCTTCCTGGCAGGCTTGTCGATGATCTTGCACTCGATGAAGACCGCGTAGTACCGCCGGTCCGCCACCTCCCTCGGTGGCGCATGGAAGCGCACGATGATGTCTGGCCGATGCTGGGAGGTTCCAGCGTGGTTCCACAACTCCTCGGACTTGACCACCGCGCAGAAGGTCTCCCTCCGGAAGGCTCCCCAGCCACGGTCCAACAAGCGCTCCAACTCGTCTACAAGAGGCTGCGTGACCACGTCCTCGTGTGCCTCAGCCAGGGCTTGGAGGCGACCTCCAGCGCGGATCTGTTCGATGACCCTTCGCCAGGCCTCGGCCAGTGCCTCCTCGACCGCGCGCACCACGACCTGCTGCAGCGCGGGGTACGGCAACACCTCATGCTGTGGATCCACGAGTCGATGTGCCAACGGAACGATCACTGTAGACCCGCCAGTCGATCACCATGCTCCTGGAGCGTCCGAGCCGCGAAAAGACGGGCTCGTGTTGGCGTCCAGTATCGGTACTGGGCGACCTTCGCCAGCAACAGCTAGCCGTCCGACTCCCAGGCCACGAGTTCGGTCGCCGCGAGATCGTCCGCGTTCCTCAGCAACTTCTCCAGTGCTTGTGGCGCGACATCGGCGCGAGGAGGGCTGGAGGATGAATGGAAACGCACGACGATCCAGGAGCCTTGATCAGGCGGAATCACGAAGTCGTGGCGCAGGCTACGCCCAAGCGGAACCAGGAACGGGTCGACGATGGCGATGACCCGACGGCACCAGGCCTTCTGCTCCGCGAGCGTAGGACGCTGCTGCGCCCGCCCCTGACCCTCGGGAGTCGACACCGCGAGCGTGTCTGCAATTACCTCCCGGTCGAGCGCCGAGAGTTGGTAGGCTCTGGCGACCCAGTCGTCGAGATCATCCCAGGGCGCCGGCCGGGAGCGTACGATCGCATTCGCCAGGGGCGTGATCTCCTTGCGGAGCGCGGGCTCAAGCGCATCGAGAGGACGGACCGGTAGGCGCTCGATGTCCTCGAGCAGCACGATATCCCGTTCGGCGCCGTACCTGCCACTGGTCAGCAGTGCCACGTACCGTGGCACGTCGCTGTTGAACAGGAGGAAAAGATACCGGGCAAGAAAGTCTGCCTGGGGTGCGGCGGCGCAGCTCCAGCCGTGAAAGCTCTCGGAGAAGAACACATCCTCGGTGAAGAGCACCGCCCGACCACGCCGCCGATCCAAAGGGATCCGTTGTGGCACGACGACGAGTGGAGCCCGATACAAGCCGCGATATCTTGTACGGTGAAGAGTCGCTCCGGTGAAAGGAGGGAGTTCGGACGGGTCCACTGCAAGCAGTCGCTTCCCAGAGATGTGCGCTGGTCGTAGATCGGGCAGTCCATGGAACTCGAAAGCAGGTTGATGGCTTCCAGAAGTACTGCCAACCTGGTATCCCTGATGCTGCCCGTGCAGGCCCAGGGTGTCCGTCCACCATGCCTGGAGGGCCGGCAACTTCAAGAGCCGGGCGAGGAGTTCCCGGTCGGCCTCGTTGCCGCGGAAGTGCGCCTTGAAGGTCCACGGCCGCGCACGCGCTTCGGCGATCGAGACCGGGCAGGCGTGGTCTGCGTCGACCCGCACACGCCCGCGGTCATTGAGATGCTTGTCGACCTCGGGGCTCACGAACCAGCAGGCAGCATCGCGCGGGGGGCGTTGGTTGATCGCAAACAGGAAGCAGAATGGAGACCGCATTCCCGGCCAGAACTCGGTGTCACGCAGGGCCGATCCATTCACGATACCCGTCACGTGCAGGTTGCGGAGGATCTCGTCACGCGCACGCGCGCCCTGATCAGCCTGCTTGAAGAGAAGCCGAGCCCCCAGTGTCAAGCTGATCCGTCCGCCCTCCCGAGCCCATCCCATCGATCGCCAGAGGAAGGCGAGATCCGGGTTCTTGTCCGGAAGCGTGGCACTGCCGGCCTCGCCTCGAGCACGGAAGACCCGGTCGACCGCCTCCTGCGCGGATCCTGGCACTCGCCGCCATGCCGTCCACGGTGGGTTGCCGATCACGAGGTCGTATCGCCCCTCGTGCTCGCGTGAAACGGCCGTACCCAGGCTGCCCGCGTCGTCTACGCCGTTCCCGGCCGCCGTGCGGCGCAGGTCGAAGAGTACGGTGTTGCGCAGATCCTCGAATCGCAGCGCCTGCGGGGGCGTCGGGTCGGGATCGAGCTCGAGCGCGGTGAGGTACAGGGCGAGGGCGCCAAGACGGAGAGCCGGCTCGTTGATGTCGAATCCAACGAGCTGATGTCGGATGATGCGTCGCAACACGGCGCGGGTCGGACGACGCCCGTCGTGCTGCCACCTCTCCGCCACGAGCGCACGGTAGGCTGCCACGAGGAACACCCCCGCGCCGGCAGCCGGATCGAGCACCTTGGCCTCCCAAGGCGTCTCCATCGCCGCGAAGGACTCCCGCACCATGAACTCGGCGACCGTACGTGGTGTGTAGTGGACGCTCTGATCGCGGGCGTCCTGATGGTGGCGCTGGCAGTGAGCTTCGTATACCTCGCTGAGGAGACCGACCGGGACATGGGCGAAGTGGATCCCCTGCCAATCGAGATTCAGCCACAGTTGCCCGTCGGGTGCTCGATAGAGGATGTCGGTGAGCTTCGCGAAGACCGCCTCGGGCAGCCTGCGGAACCACCGCCGGGCGCCTTCTTCCGGTAGCGGCAGAAGGTTCCCGTTGAAGGTCTCATCGAGCCAGGTGCTGGTGGCATAGGCTCGATCCGGGCCGTTGAAGAGATCTTCGACTCGCCGCAGTCCGGGCGCGATCTGGGCCACATGCTCGTCACGAAGGATCCGGCGGTCTAGCAGGAAGCGCACAAAGAGAGCGCGGCCCGCCAGTGAAAGCGCATCATCCGGCGAGATCGGACGGCCGTCCACCCGCTGGCCCGCGATGGCGTCGGTGACCTTGCGCAGCAAGTCGAACATGAACTGCCGGGAGAAGGAAGCCGCGGGACCGCAGGGCTCGTCGAACAGCGAGGGGATGAAGCCGGGGTCCGGTGCGTTCCCGTCGATGGTCCGGAATGGTCGCGGTTCCTGCTCGCGATCGATCGCGACGTCATATACCACTAGTCTTCCAGGCGAGTACTCCGCCAGGCGGCTCCCGTCACCGCGCAGCGCCACGATGCGACGGAGATCGGGTAGCGTCATCCCCCCAGACCGCGGGCCGCGAACGAAGAGCAGGGGCTGTCCCGCAGTCTCGACCACGAAATCGACGATCGGGTCGCCTGCAACGGAGGGAGAAGCCAGGTCCCAGTACCGGATCAGGTCCGGGCCGGGTTCGAGGCGGCGCACCGAGTCCTCGGGTGCTCCACACGCGCGGAGCAGGGGAACCACCCCTCCGAGGTCGCCATCCATGCCCGGTCTGTATCACAGACCGAGGGTCCGATGCATCCGGCGTCGGTCGTATCCCGTCCCGGCGCCAGCCCTGCCTGGCCTCCAAGGCGGGAACGATCAGTGACGAAGGTCTGCACCCGGTTCGTAGGGAAACCTGTCCAACGCATCAGGAAGGTGGCCACGTTCTCGGGGGCGTGGCCTGCGGCCTCCAGGTCCCGCGCCAGCTCGGCGAGCTTCTCGGCCACCTCGCGCGTGACCCGCTCGTAGCGTCGGGCCGGGTCCAGCGCCAGCGGCTCGGTGAACAGCGCGCGGAACAGGTCCAGGTGCTTGCCCAGGTCGGCCAGGTGGACGCGGTAGTGCTGCGCGTCGGGGAAGGGGCGGTACTGCAGCGAGCCGTCGAAGACCGCGTACAGGTCGAAGCAGTAGCCCACGTCGCAGACGACGATGAAGGGCGGCGGCGCGTCCAGGGTCTGGGCGTACTGCAGCGCCTGGCCGCAGGCGTCGCGCATGGCGATGGTCCACGCGGGCGTCTCGCGGCGGCCGATGCCGGGCTTCTTGTCGCCCTGGTTGCTGCCCTGCTTGGCTTCCAGGATGAAGCAGCCCTGCTTGTAGAGGTCCATGCGGCCCAGCGAGACCGCGCCACCCTCCAGGGGCATCTTCGCGTCGTGCTCGAAGGTGTAGTGGTCCTTGGTGGGATCGCCGGTGGGCTTGGCGGGGCGGGCGACGCCCAGCACGTCGCAGAGATCCAGCAGGAAGTGCTGGAAGGACGCCCGCTCCGAGCCGCTCGAGGACGCCCACTCCTTCGTGAACTGCGCCAGGTCCATGGTGGGCAGGCATGGTGGACCGAGCGTGGAGGGATGGGAAGGGGATCACGGCGGTTGAAGCCATGGCGTGGACGTCTTCCACCCCGACCCTGAGCACGTAGGATGGGGGATGTACCGGTTCGTGCCCGGGATCCGGGGGAATCGCGGTTGACGCGCTGCCAAGGGGGGGCATTCTCCGCGCAGATCCCCGCCCGTCGCCGTCGCCGTCGCCGTCGCCGATTCCCGGGTCATGCCCCTCGATCCGCTCGCCATCCAGCCCTGCCATCCCGATGACGGCCGCCAACGTACCGTTCCGGCGACGGCGACGGCGACGGCGACGCTGGGCACTCGTCCCAAAGGCTGTTGGACGCCGCCATGATGCCTATGCCCCGGATCCCGGGACGTGCTCGCGTCATTTCCTGCACCCTCGTCCATGCCGTGGATGCACCAGGGCGGCCCCCCGGATCCCTGATCTACCCCATCCAGGGCTCGCGAAGCCCCCTTGCCACGCCCTCGTCCACGGGTCTATCGTCCGTGTCCGAAGGGAGCACGCTGATGACGAAGAAAGTCGATCCGCCGGCCGCGTCCGGCACGCTCAAGGGCTACGATCCCACCAAGGCACTGCGCGCGTTCAAGATCCATGAACCCTCGTATGTCGAGATGGCGCCCGACGAGGTGCTCGAGCGCCGTCCCGACATGTTCCTCGCGGCGGCCGTGTCCCTTGCGGCGCTGCCCCGGCTGATGTCCGAAGTCAAGCTGATGAAGGCCCTCCCGGGCTTCGAGGTCCGCAACGTCACCGACCTCGAGGAGCTTACGCTGGCCGCCTGCCACGCCCA
>JACRCT010001202.1 GCA_016218885.1 Deltaproteobacteria bacterium
CTGGGCCAGGATGTCGGTCACCGGGAAGCGGTCCTCCATCTGCAGCGCCATGAACAGGCGCGGCATGATCGGGAAGTGGAACGCCATGTGGCACTCGTCGCCCCCGGCGAGGTAGGCGGCGGCGTCCTCCGGCCACTGGTTGGCCTCCGCCAAAAGCATCCGCCCCGGGAAGTGGCGGTCCACGTGCGAGCGCAGCTCCTTGAGGAAGGCGTGCGTCTCGGGCAAGTTCTCGCAGCTGGTGCCTTCGCGCTCGAACAGGTAGGGCACGGCATCCAGCCGCAGACCGTCCACTCCCAGGCCGAGCCAGAAGTCGAGCGCCTGCACGACGGCGCGCTGAACCGCCGGGTTGTCGAAGTTCAGGTCCGGCTGGTGCGAGTAGAAGCGGTGCCAGAAATAGGCCTTGGCCACCGGGTCCCAGGTCCAGTTGGAGCGCTCGAAGTCCTGGAAGATGACTCGTGCCTCGGCGAAGCGATCCGGCGTGTCGCTCCAGACATAGAAGTCGCGGTGCTTGCTCCCCGGCGGGGCGTGGCGCGCGCGCTGGAACCAGGCGTGCTGGTCGGAGGTGTGGTTGAGCACCAGCTCGGTGACCACCCGCAGGCCGCGCCGGTGGGCCTCGCGCAAGAAGAGCTTGAAGTCGGAGAGCGTGCCGCAATCAGGGTGGACGTCGGTGTAATCGGAGATGTCGTAGCCGTCGTCGCGCAGCGGGGAGGGGTAGAACGGCAGCAGCCACAGAGTGGTGACGCCCAGGTCCTGCAGGTAGTCGAGCTTCTCGGTGAGGCCGACGAAGTCCCCGATGCCGTCGTCGTTGCCGTCGAAGAAGGCCCGCACCCGCAGCTCGTAGAAGATCGCGTCCTTGAACCAGAGGGGCTCGTCCGTGAGCGGGGTCGACCGGGGAGCAGGCGGATGGGTATGGATGAGCCGCTCGGGGGCTTCGGCGGCAAGCTCGTTCGAGGGGTATTCGAGGTTCATGGACGGGACAGACCTGCCCCTACAACCACGGGTCTTCGAAGCTCATTTTGGGGATTCGATTTCAGCCCCTGCACCAAGGTAGGGCGAGCGCCCGCAGCGGCGCCGCACAGCCTGGCACTGGGGCGGGAGGGGGGGGCGTCACCCCCTTCCGGTGCGCTCCCAGGCCCAGCGCGTCGAGCCTTCCAGGCGCACGGTGATTCGCTCATGCGGCGAGCGGGAGTGGCCAAAGAGTGCGTATTCCAGGCCATAGGTCGGCAGGTACAGCCACCCGAGCCAGAGTCCGCTATACAGGTGGCAGAACTCATGGGTGAGCACCCGGGGGTGCCCCGCCAGCACCACCACTCCCAGCGAGATGCCGAGGCCCGAGAAGGGTGCCTCCGGCACGACCAGGAAGAGGAAGGGTCCGAACCGGTAGAGAGAAGGGCGGACGCCGCCCCGAACGCGCTTCAGCCCCGCCCACATCAGCCCGGCGAGGCTCTGCGGCAAGGTCCACAGGACCAGCCACGGCAGGAGCAGGAGCGCGAGGGCCCAGGGCAGGGGCGCTCGGCCCGAGGACGAGCGCGACCAAGAACCGTCACCCATGGCCTCGTCACGCGTCGACGATCTCGACCTTCATCAGCGTCTGATTGAGGAGCTGGAAGGCGATCTCCCCAAAGGTGAAGGGACCCTTGAAGGCGCCGGTCCTCTTCCCCTCGAGCCGGCCGTGGACGTAGTTGAGGATGCAGTTGCAGGAGAACGCCACGGTCTCGGCGGCGCCGGAGCTGGCGCGGTCGAGCTCGGCCACGTAGTCCGAGACGGGTGCCGCCAGGCGGTAGCGGACGCCCCGGAAGACCGGGGCGTAGAGCTGCACGCCAGAGGAGCGGTCCACCGACTGGAAGCTGGTGTTGATCATCGACCCGGAGTAGTCGGCCACCAGAGGCAGCCGCGTGTCGGCCTGGCGCTCCAGCAGGTACTTCGCGAAATCGACCCGCTTCCCGCCCACGCGGCACTCGCGGATCGAGAAGCCCGTCTCGTCAAACTCGATGTCCTCGCCGGCCCCTGGCTTGAAGACGTTGATGATGGAGAGCTTGGCCAGCTTGCCTGCGGGGAGGGTGGCGTGCATGACCACCGCCTTGCTGTCGCTGATCTCACCGGTCTGGCCGTTCACGACCTTCGCGCTCTGCTTGCCCAGGTCCTCGAGCGCAACCCCCGCGATCCACCCGGCGAAGGGCTTGAGGAAGATGTCCGGGTAGGACGGCGCGTGCTGCGCGAAGGAGAGGTGCGCTTCGGAGGCGGCGGGGATGATGATGAAGCTGATGCCGTTACTCGGCGCGTCCGCGGTCATCGACTCGAGCTCGGGCGCCGAGTAGGAACGCAGCCGGACCTCGGTGACGGAGCCGGGCAGCTCGGTGCAGGCGAGTCGCTCGCGAGAGAAGAGCCCGCCCTCGTCGCCCATGAAGTAGGGGATGGTGCCGCCGACCCACGTCCCCCGGGGAAGCTTCCGCAGCAACGCCTCGTCGCCCGCCAGTAGCAACCGCTTGCCGGCGGCGATCGCCAAGGCTACCTCGTCCACGCTCATCATCACGCGCATCGCACCCTCGTCCTGCTCGCCGGAAGCGCACGCCGCCCCCTGGGGCGTCCCGAGTTCCGCCTAGAACATCTTCTTGAGGTCAGCTTGCAGCAAAGCCTGGTACTTCGTGACGTAGGCGTGGATCTCGTCGATGGCGCGAGAGATCTCCCCCTCGTCCGTCGCTTCCGAGAGCTTGAGCCTGTAGCGGGTCAACAGCAGGCTCAGCCCCAGGAACTCCAACTTCACGTCTTTCTTTCCGAGGACGAGCTCGCGCCAGCGCTTGTCCTGCTTGCTTGGAATCATGAGCCTCGAGTGGAAGGTGCAGGTCGAGCGTGCAAGTCAATTCAGGCTGAGAATTCTAGTAACAAGAAGGAGCGACGCTCCGCAAGAGGGCTTTCCCAAGCCCGCTCTGCTGCTCGCTCGCCTGACGGCAGGAGACAGAGCAGGGCTGGGTGTCCGGCGCCCTGGGCGCCATGGCAGGGTTGCCGGCGACCCCCCCCCTCCTCCTCCCCAAGAACGGCGCGAACGCCCGAACGGTGCCCGCGGACCGGTTGACGTCTCCTGCCCTGGCTCTCAAGGCTCGAGCTTCCTGTGTGCCTTCTCGAGGCAAGTGAGGAGCTGCGCCCGCTCCGGCGGGTACCTGGAGCTCCAGCGGCCCGTCGGCACGGTTGCGAAGCCGAGGTATCGTGGTGGCAAGCGAGTGGGGAGGACCATGACTCCTTCGGCAGAGCCCAAGGCCCGCGTCGTCATCTGCGACGACGCTCCGACCATCCGGATGCTGGTGTCGGAGCTGCTGGCACCCCACTACGAATGCCTCGCGACCTGCTCCGGGGAGGAGACCCTCGAGAAGGCTCCGGGCTTCGCGCCGAACGTCATCGTCACCGATCTCCTCATGGAGGGGATGGACGGTCTGGAGCTCTGCAAGGCCATCAAGGCCCACCCGCAGCTCAAGCGTGTGCCCGTCGTGCTGCTGACGACCAAGAGCGATTCCGACTCGCGCGCCATCGGCCTGGAGAGCGGCGCCGACGATTACCTCTTCAAGCCCCTCCAGGAGCGGGAGCTGCTCGCGCGCGTGGCGTCGCTGGTGCGGCTGCACAGGGCGATCACGGCGGAGGCCGCCCTGCTCGCCCAGACGCTCGGGGGCAGCGTCAAGATGCTTTGCGACCTGCTTGCGCTGATCAACCCCGCGGTCTTCGGCCGCTCGATCCGCGCACGTCAGCTCGCGGCCCAGTTCGCCCAGCACCTCCAGCTCGAGGAGCGGTGGGCGCTGGAGGTGGCGGCCATGCTGTCGCAGATCGGGTACGTGACGCTCCCTCCGGCGACGGTGGACAAGGTCTTCAGGGGCCTGCTTCTCAACGAGAAGGAGCGCGAGATGGTGGCGCGCCTGCCGGTGATCACCGAGGAGCTGCTGGCCAACATTCCCCGGCTCGAGCCGGTGCGCGAGGTCCTGCTCAACCAGCTCCTGCCGTTCGATGGGCCGCAGGGAAAGCGGGAGGCGCTCCCCATCGCCGCGAGGGTGCTGAGAGTCGTCCTGGACTACGACGCCCTCGAGTCCGCGGGGATGTCTCCCGAGAAGGCCTTCGAGTGCCTGCGCAGCGAGTCGAGCTGCTACGACCCGGCACTGCTGCGCGTGCTGGCCGAGCTACGCGGCCTGCGCGCCAAGCAGCACCAGGAGCGGGACGTGACCCTCTCCGAGCTTCGACCAGGCATGGTGCTGAGCGAGGACGTGTTCGACGCCGGAGGCGCCCTGCTCATCGCCCGTGGCCAGGAGGTCGCCCCGGGAACCGTCGAGCTGCTGACCAACCTCGCCTCGACGGTCGGCGTGCGCCAGCCGATCCGCGTGCGTCTGCCGCCCGAACCGCCGGCGGCGTGACCCGAGAGGCGGGCTGGGCCCACCTTTGGACTTCGTCATGGGAGCGCTCGCAGACAGGGAGAATCCCCTGCGCAGCCGCTAGAATGCTGCCCGCCATGCGATCACGAATCATGCTGCCGGTCCTCGTGTCTGCGGCCATCGCCGTCATTGCTGCGGCACGCGGGCCGGGGTTGGTCTATGAAGGCGACTCCCCCTACAACCACCTGATCGTCGAAGAGGACGCCAAGGGCGTACGCAAGCTCCTCTTCGAGAAGAACGGCGCGGTGCAGAGCGCCATCAAGCCCGGCGAGCCGCTCGCTCTCGAGCTGCCCTACACCCGCGCTGCCATGCTCGCGCTCGCCCTGGTTCCATCGCCGAAGAAGGTGCTGAACATCGGGCTCGGCGGTGGGGCGATGCCGATGTTCTTGCGCAAGCTGCACCCGGAGACGGTGATCGAAGTCGTGGAGCTCGACCCCGGGGTCGTAAAGGTGGCCAAGGGGTACTTCGGCTTCAAGGAAGACTCGCGGATGAAGGTCCACGTCGCCGATGGCCGCGGCTGGACCGAGGCGGCGTCGGGCGGGTGGGACCTCGTCTTCCTGGACGCCTACGGCAAGGGCGAGATCCCGCGGCACCTGGCGACGCTGGAATTCCTGCGGTGCGTGAGGGCCAAGCTCGCCAAGGGCGGGCTGGTGGACGGCATCGTCTGGGAGCCGGTGTCCATTCCTCTCGATGCCGAGATGGTGCGCACCTATCGGGAGGCCTTCATCGACCTGTGCGTCACGATGGTTCCATCCAGCGGCAACCGCATCTTCTTCGCCGGGCGGGTCATGCCCGTGGTCGACCAGTGGGTCGCGAGCGCCGCCGAGCTCTCTGCGCGCAGCAAGCTGCCCTTCGAGCTCTCGATGTACGCCCGCGCGGGATGCCTGCGCGAGGACGACGTCGAGGCGCCTCTCCTGCGGGATCTTCCGACACCGCAGGTGCCTGCTCCTCACGTGCCCGAGGGCCAAGTACCGGCCGAGCCGCCACCGCCTTAGCTCGCCCTACCAAGGAGCTCTGGGCGGGGCAGCTCTCGGGATTTTCGAAGGGGTCCTCAAGAAAGCAGGTCGCGCAGGTGCCGATTCATTGCCGGCACCGGCGATCGGCGGCATTTCGCTCGCGCTCCTCTGGAGAGAGGAGCGGAGCAATTGCGCTCCGGGTTCTGGACGAGAGTGGCCACCCGTGGAAGGCCGGTGCTCCCGACAGCTGGACGATGGTCGAGGACGAGGGATGCGGCGGCAGTGGCTGCCCGGTGTCATGTCCTTTGCAGGTTCTTCGGAGCCGGAAGAGGCTCACCGCCGCCAACCTCGAGGGCCGGCAGCGGCAGTGTGTCTGGATTGCCGCGCGCGGTGTGGCTCGTCTGACGCGTCGGGCTCTGGGCATGCCCACACGCGAGTGGCGCAATGCAGCCCGGCGGCGCGGCAGACCATCGGGGTCCAAAGAAGGCGGAAGCCGTGAGGATGAAGGTGGGTCGTGGTCGATGGCTGGGAGTGGTGGCGCTCCTCTGCTCGGGGTGTCGGCCGGTGGAAGCGCCTGCAGCGCTCGAGCACCGCGTCTACGTCTGGCAACGGGCGTGGACCGAGGACGTGCGTGCCTCCGTTGCCGAGCACGGCGGGCGCTTCGCCGCGCTGGACCTGCTCGGCGCACAGGTCACCTGGGACCGGGCGTCGGCAGCCGTGCCACGCGTTCACCCGATCGCCCTGGACAAGGAGGCCGTCGCTTCTGTTGCAAAGGCCGGACGGCCGGTGGGACTGGTGCTGCGGGTCGAGGTCCCGCCCGAGCCCCTGACCGGTCAAGGGCTGAGCACCATCGGCGATGAGGCAGCCGTCTTGCTCACCCGCTGTCGCGCTCTGGGGCTCGCTCCAGCCGAGATCCAGCTCGACTTCGACGCGCCCACTGCCCGCCTCGGCGAGCTGGTCCGACTCCTCCAGGCCATTCGCGACCGCGTGGGACCGGTGCCGGTCGCCTTCACCGCGCTTCCAGCCTGGCTCGGGTCTCGCTCTCTGGCCGAGGCCGCAAGCCTCGCCGATCGATTCGTCCTCCAAGTCCACTCGCTGGACCTGGCCCGCGGTCCCGGCCCCGCCCTGGTCAGGAGCAAGGACGCGCTTCAGTGGGCGAAGAAGGCCGAGGCGTTGGGCCGACCGTTCTGGATCGCGCTGCCGACCTACTCGTACCTTGGAGCGCTCGACGAATCCGGAAGGCTGCTGAGCGCGTTCGCCGAAGCGCCAGGGAACGTCCCCGACGGTGCCGTGCGCTTGGAGGCGGTCTCCGCCGATCCGATCCAGCTCAGCGAGCTGGTGATGGCCCTGGAGCGCTCGCGGCTGGAGCACCTGCGGGGGGTCGCCTGGTTCCGCATGCCGGTGACCGGCGATGCCCGGAACTGGCGATGGCCGACGCTGGCCGCGGTCCTGGAGGGGCGCAAGCCGGCGGCGCGAATCCACGCGAAGGCCTCGGACGGCACGCGCGGCGAGATCCTCATCGAGGTGTCGAACGAGGGCGACCGCGATGGTCCCCTGCCCGAGCTCAGGCTGCGCTCTCTCGAAGGCCGCATCACCGCGTTCGACGGCATAGGAGGCTGTCGGCTCATCGAGCTCGGCTCAGGAACCTTGAGCGTTCAGCCGGCGGCAGCGGATTCCCTCGCGCCGGGCGAGAGGCGCGTCGTTGGCTGGCTGCGACTCAGAGAAGGTGGAGCGTCGAGGGTGGAGATCCATGGCTCGAATGAACCGTGAAGCAGCACTGGCGTGCGGCCTCGTGCTCCTGGCGCCGGCTGTCGCATATCCGTGCGGCCCCGAGTTCCCCGTCCGGCTCTTTCTCGTGCGCGGCCCCGCGCTCCTGACCGCGCCCCCTGGCTCGCTCGAAGCGGAGATGAAGGCGGTGGAGCAAACCTCCACGCCTGCCTTCCCGGTGGTGGCCCCCGCGGCCAGCCTCTCCGCGCAGGTCCTCGAGGCCGACCTCTCCGATCTGAGGATGGCGCTCAGGAAGAGCGGCGCACGGCCGGAGGCCATCTGCGAGGCAGGGCTGGCCCTCAAGAAGCTTCGAGGCGTGGCGAACGATTCCTTGGTAGCAGATACGGGCACAGACAATCTCGAGCTCGTCCCGGAAGAATTCGTCGACTACGTCGCAGGAGCTGTGGCGTGGACCTCGGGCGATGGAGCCCAGGCGATTGGACGCTGGCAGGAGCTCCTGGCGAAGCCTGCGGGCAAGCGCCCATACCGGTCGACCTGGGCGGCCTTCATGCTCGGCAAGGCGTTCATGAAAGCCGATTCGGAGAAGTCGATTGCCTGGTTCCAGACGACGCGCAAGCTGGCGTCGCAGGGGTTCGTCGACACGCTGGGCTTGGCGGAGACGAGCCTGGGATGGGAAGCGCAGGTCGAGCACAAGCGCGGCCACCACGCCCAGGCTGCCCGCCTCTACGCCCGGCAGTGGGCTTTGGGCAATCCTGGCGGGCTCTCCTCGCTGCAATACCTGGCGAAGAGCCTCGTGGAGGGCTCGGACGCCGAGCTCCTGCGCGTCGTGCGCGATCCGGACACACGTACGCTGGTGACAGCGTGGCTTTTGACTCGCTCCACCATGACCCTGGGCAACGCATGGAAGCATCGCAATCCCAAGGCCGCGCGATGGCTCTCGGCCGTGGAGGCGACCCAGCTTCGCGAGCTTCCCGGAGCCGACCGCCTGGCGTGGCTCGCCTACCGGTACGGGTCCTTCGAGCTGGCGCGACGGTGGCTGGCTCTGGCGGCACCGGAGTCCGCGATGACGATGTGGCTCTCGGCAAAGCTCGCGGCGATGGACGGCGAGTTTGCCAAGGCCGAGGAGTTGCTCACGAGGACGATGGACGCCTTCCCGGAGCAAGAGGAGTGGATCCTGGAGTACCCCGAGGCAGAGGCTCTCGGCTACCAGATGGGGAGAGAGCTGCGGCCCAGGTCGAGGGCGCAAGCCGAGCGAGCGGTCCTCCAGACCAGGAGAAACGCTTTCGTGAACGCTCTCGATTCCGCCGTGCGCGCCGGCTATTGGCTCGACGCCGCCTATCTCGCGGAGCGCGTGGTCGGCCTCGATGAGCTGAAGACCTACGTCGACGCGCAATGGCCGGTGAAGACGATGGCCGAAGGCGAGAGGGAGACCTTCGAGCGGTTCGGCAGGCTCGATCCCGCCAGCAACCACATCGTGCCGGCAAACGGCCATCACCCACGACTTCGCGCGCTGCTGGGCCGGAGGCTGGCGCGGGAAGGGCGGGGCGAGGAAGCAAGGTCCTATCTTCCGCCGTCACAGGTCCCGCAGCTCGAGGCGTACCTCGGGTATCTCGCGGTCGCCGAGCGGACGGAGATAGAGGTGGAAGAGCGGGCCATGGCGCGCTGGCGAGCCGCCAAGATTGTCCGAAAGAGCGGGATGGAGATTCTGGGCACCGAGCTGGCGCCTGACTGGGCGACGGAGCAAGGCAGCTACGACGTCTCCGAGTACGACCAAGGCTTCCGGGAAGGCTTCAAGGAACTCCTACCGCCGGGGCGCGACCGCCTTGGCGCATCGGTGTTGGAGAGCGAGAAGTCCGCCAGGTCCGCGCCAAGGCCCGACCGCCGGTTTCACTACCGCTATCTGGCCTCGAAGCTTGCTGCCGAAGCCGCGCGGGCGTTACCCAAGGAATCGGAGGCGGCGGCCATCATTTACTGCTGGGCCGTTGGCTGGATCATCGACCACGACCAGAAAGGCGCTCGGGCCATCTGGCGGGAATACACCTCGCGCGGAAAGCTCTGGCCCTGGGGAGGAGCCGCCTTCGGTCGGGGCTGCCCGGCCCAACCAGAGTGAGGTCACCGCCTATCTCGTGGCGTGACACGCCGGCGTAGTGGCCGCGGGCTCGGGTGCCGCGACACTTGCAGTCTTCAACCAGCCCTCCACAGTCGCTTCCATCTCGAGACGCCGTCGGATGCGCTCAACGACCTGGCTGGAGACCAACCTTCCGAGAAGCCATTCACATGACCCGCATCAATTTGGCGGATCGCTACCTCGTCGACGTCGACGAGGTCAGGCCTCGAATGGTCACGGGTTGGGCTTCCCGCGGGATCGCTACCTCGTCGACGTCGACGAGGTCAGGCTTCGAATGGTCACGGGTTGGGCGTCCCGCGGGATCGCGACCTCGTCGACTCGACGAGGTCAGGCTTCGACTGGTAGCGGGTTGGGCTTCCCGCGGATC
>JACRCT010001203.1 GCA_016218885.1 Deltaproteobacteria bacterium
GCCCAGGAGCTTGGGGTCCTCCATGTAGCGGGCCCCCGCCAGCTCGCGGTCGCGTGTCAGGCCCTTGGAGAGGGTGCGCACGCCCGCGGACACCTCACGCATCTCCTGGGGCAGAAGGCGGTCGGACGGACCCTCCTCCTGTCGGCGCGCGCGGCGCCAGACGGCGAGCAGGCGCGGGATCCACTGGTTGAGGTCTCGAACGATGGCATCCATGGGGTCTTTGAGTCTCTCGAATCGAAAACACGCCGCGGGAAGGGGGACGTCCTGTCTTCTAGATGCTGCGCAGCGACATCGCCTTGCCGACCCGGCCAACGGCGAGCAGCCAGGCGGCGGTGCGCAGCGAGACCTTGCGGCTCCTGGCCAGCGATGCGACACGCTCGTACGCCTCCTTGAGGACGCGCTCGAGCTCGGTGCCCACCCGCTCCTCGTCCCAGGAGAAGTGCTGCAGGTTCTGAACCCACTCGAAGTAGCTGACGGTCACGCCGCCTGCCGAGGCCAGCAGGTCGGGGACGACGATGATGCCCTGGCGCTCGAAGACGGCGTCGGCCTCGGGCAGGGTGGGGCCGTTGGAGCCCTCCACGATGAGGCGGGCGCGGACCTCGGAAGCGTTCTGGGCGGTGAGCGCACCTTCCATGGCCGCGGTGACCAGGACGTCGCAATCGAGGGTGAGCACCTGGTCGGGGGAGAGGGCCTGGCCCGGGAAGCCCTTGACCGTGCCGGTGGCCTTGACGTGCTCGAAGAGCGCCTTGACATCGAGCCCGTCGGGATGGGCGACCGCGCCGCGGGAATCGCTGACCCCCACGATCTTCGCTCCGTCCTCGAAGAGCAGGCGCAGGGCGTGGCTGCCGACGTTGCCGAATCCCTGGATGGCGAAGCGGGTCCCGCGCACCTGCAGGCCCACGTCGCGCAGGATCTCCCGGCAGATCAGGGCCACCCCGCGCCCGGCCGCGGTGTCCCGACCGCGGCTGCCGTACAGCTCCACCGGCTTGCCGGTCACCACCGCCGGGCAGTGGCCGTGGTAGCGCGAGTACTGGTCGAGGATCCACGCCATCACCTGGGGAGTGGTGTTGACGTCGGGGGCGGGCACGTCGCGGGTGGGACCGAGCAGCTCCTGGATCTGGTCCACGTACTTGCGGGTGAGCCGCTCGAGCTCGCGGGGGTTCAGAGTCGAGGGATCGCAGGCGATGCCCCCCTTGGCGCCGCCGAAGGGGAGGTTGGCCAGCGCTGCCTTCCACGTCATGAGCGAGGCGAGCCCCGCCATCTGGTCGCGGTCCACCGTGGGGTGGTAGCGAAGGCCGCCCTTCATGGGCCCCCGGGTGTTGTCGTGCTGCACCCGCCAACCCACGAACGTGCGCACCTCGCCGTTGTCCAGCGCGATGGGGACCTGCACCCGCACCTCGCGCAGCGGCGTGGACAGCATGGTGGCCATCGCGTCGCTCACGTCCAGGAGCTTGGCGGCCCTGCGGAAGTAGACTTCGGTCGCTTCGGCGACGTTCATGGAGGCGGCCTCCCAACGGCCCCGGGCGAAGGCGGCCGCGGGGAGGGAGGGAGACTACCATGGGCTGTCTCAGGCGGGCGGCGGCGGCGAGGCGACGGCCTGGGGTTGCCCCGAGAGGACCTCGCAGCGCCGGCGCAGGCGCGCGAAGAGCTCCTCGGCCTCCTCACGCACCTCGGGCCTCACCGCGTCGCCCCCGGCCCGCAGGGCGTCGAGGAGCCGCCGCCCTCCGGCGAGGACGCGTGGGGGGTCGAGCTCCGGCTTGCCTGACGCAAATCGCCAGGCGGAGCAGTCGAGCGACTCGTCGAGCACGGCGTGCATCCGCCCCCCGACAGGCTCGCCCGTCAGGCGCGCCGCCTCGGCCGACCCCAGCTCCACCAGGCGCCACAAGAGCGCATGGAGCTCGTTGCCGGGCGCCGACCACTTGGCGAACTGCACCCCCGCCGCCAGCTCGCCCGGATCGGTCCCCAGCGCGCAGGCGATGGGCTCGACCGGCTCCACCTCCGGGAAGAGCGCCAGGATCTCCTCGAGCGTCGCCGTCAGGGTGGGCGAGCGCCCTGAGAGCGAGGAGAGCAGAACGGTGGCCGGCCCGCGCTCGGCAAGCGTGCGGCCAGGAATCCGCACGAGGGCGTAGCCCGAACGGCGGGGCGCGACGAGCCGATGCAGGGCCTGGGCGTCTGCCAGGTGGCCCCGCTCCAGCTCCCAGGACAGCTCGCGATCGACGAAGAACACGTGGAAGCCAGGCCTCCCGCTGAGCACGAAGTGGCGGTCGCGTGGCAGGACGCCGCGGCGCCCCAGCGCCAGGCCGTCGGCGAGGATGCGCGGCAAGCCGCGATCGGAGGCGAGCTCTGCCACGCTGCGGCTATAGCCCAGCTGTGGCGGAAAGAGGCCTTCGGGGCGGAAGACCCATTCGCCGAGCGCTTCCCGATTGAGGCGGTCATTGCGCGTGAGCTGCCTCGTCGCTTCCCGGGGGGGCACCAGCGGCAGGAGAGCTCCCGCAGCAGCCGTGGTCAGGAAGCTGACCTGGCCCGCCCCCGCTCGCTCTGCCAGCAGCTGCAGCGCGCGCTCCTCACCCCAGCGCAACAACTGCAAGGTCACGCTGGCGGCGAGCGCCACCTCGAGCCGCAGCGAGGGCTTGGCTTCGAGCAGGCCGAGCCAGAGCTCGAGCCCCGCCCCCAGTCGGCGCGCGGCGACCGGGTCGTCGGCGATAGGCAGCGACAGGTCCACGATGGGGGACAGGTAGGCGCGCTTCATCCCGCCATGAAGCTAGGGATGCATGCTGCCGGACGGGTCCCCCTTCGCAAGACTCACTCTGAAAGCGCGCGTGCATTCGCCCCCTGTATGGACGTTGTCAACTTGGAGGGAATGGTGTACGAGACTACTGCAAAATTCCTTCTATGCTGGAAGGGGAGGTCATCCCATGAAGACGCGCGCAACACTGGCCCCCAAGGTCGAGGCCATTACGTCCAACAATGCATCGGCCATGTTGAAGGCGCTCGCCGAGCAGATCCGCATGTGGCGCAAGCGGCACTCGATGACGCAGGCCGACCTGGCCTTGCGCTCGGGGATCTCGGTCTCGTTCATCTCCATGATCGAGCGTGCCGAGCGCAGCCCCAGCTACGAGACCCTCTTCGAGGTCGCTCGGGCGCTGGACATCCCCATCTCCGAGCTGTTCCGCGGCGAGAACGAGCCGCCGATCGACGATGGCTACTTCCGCAAGCTCGTGGACTTCGCCCGCGGCGTGCACCTGAGCCGTCGTCAGGTGGAGCAGCTGATCGCCGTCGGCCGCGCGATGTATGACCTGGCCGACCCCGGCGCCCCGGTGGCGGAGCGTGTCCCGGCAGGGCGTCGCTGCAGCGTCTCCGGCTGCAACCGGCCGCTGCTGGCCAAGGGGCTCTGCCCCTCGCACTACCGGCGCAAGCAGCGGCAGGGCGCCGCGAAGTAATCCGCCTTCTCCCTGCGGCCAGCTCCCGAGCACGCGAAGGTGCGGGCCTTTACAGGCCGGCGCCTTCGCGGTCGTGTCCCGGCAGGGCCGTCTTGCTGACCGGAGTGCCTTGCGCTGCCGACTCCTCGGGCTGCCCCGAGAGTGCGCGTGCTGGCGACGCCTTCGCAGTGTACTAGGCGGGAACCGGCGGGGGACCGGGCACCAGAAAGATCCGTCCAGCACACGCGGGCAGCGGCGAGCTGACCGACGCACCCGGGTCGTTGATGGAGAGCAGGAGTCTGGCCCGGTCGGGGATGTCGGCGATGGTGACCGTCTCGTCACTGGCGTTGAGGTAGGCGCGCAAGGTCAGGTCGGGGCCGTAGCGCTCGAGCACCAGCAGCCGACCCTGGCTGCGCACTCGACGCGGCGGGCCCAGCAGCCCTCCCCATTGGCGCCGCAGGCGGGTCAGCTCGCGCAGCAAGACCTGGGTTTGATTCGGGGGACCATCCAAGGCCGGCATCGGCAGCCGCTCGGGCCAGGCGTCGTCCAGGATGCGCTCGGGATCGCTGCCGGCCAACCCCATCTCCGTCCCATAGGTGAGCGCCACGGGCTCGGGGCGCAGCAGCAGGTAGGCGAGCGCCAGGCGCAGCCGGTCGTAGAGCACCGCCATGGACAGGAAGCGCGCGGTGTCGTGGTTGTCGAGGAAGGCGAGGTGGAAGCTCGCATCGAAGGGTCCGGAGCGGAAACGGTCGAAGACCACCCGCGCCCAGAACTCCTCGGCGTCGATGGCTCCCCGGGCGAAGAAGGCGAGCATCGCCTCGCGATGGCGGAAGTCGGTGGCGAGATCGATTCCCCGCTCCTCGGCGTAGCGCGCCGGGCTGTCGGACACCACCTCGCCCATCAGCAGCAGCTCCGGGTTGCGGGCCCGGGCTCGCGCGCGCAGCTCCTGCCAGAAGCTGGCCGGAGCGTCGTCCATGGCGTCCAGGCGCAGGCCGTCGACGCCGGCGTCGATCAGCCGCTCCACGGCCTTGAACACGTACTTGCGCGCCGGCCCCCCCTCGCGCAGATCCAGCCAGGGCAGCTCGGGGCGGTCGTAGTAGTTCTCGAAGGTGGAGGTGTCGCGGGCCACCACTGGAAAGCGCTTGAGCCGGAACCACTGGCAGAAGCGCGAGCGCTGCTGGCGCGCGAGCACGTCGGCGAAGGCCGGGTGGGCCTCGTTGACATGGGTGGCGGCGACGTCGAGCACCAGGCGCATGCCGCGGGCGTGGACAGCTTCGACCAGCTTCCCGAGAGCGGCCTCGCCGCCCAACGCGGCATCCACCGCGAGCAGGTCGGTGGAGTCGTAGCGGTGCGGGGTCGGCGAGCAGTGGATGGGAGAGAGCACCACCGCGGTGACCCCCAGGTCCTGCAGGTAGGGCAGGCCCTCGCGGATGCCGTGAAGGTCTCCGCCATAGAAGGTCTGGGCGGTGGTGGGCGCTCGCCGCGAGCGGGCCTGGGGCATGGGCGCCGAGCTCGCGCCGCGCAGCCAGCGGTCCACGAAGATGGTGTAGAGCACCGCTCCGTCCAGCCAGGCGGGCGGCCGGCACTTTTGTCCGCGAGGCTCGGGCAGCTGGAACACCTGCTCCGGAGCGCCGGAGAAGCCGAACACCGGGCGGGCCTTCGACCGCGCCGGGGCCAGCTGGGCTTCGGCCTTGAGGAGCCGCCATTCACCGCGCGAGGCCTCCAGCTTCAAGGGGGCGAAGACGCGTCGCCGAGGCTCCTTGGGGTCGTCCTGGATCCAGACGTGGCTCGGCTCGAAGGCCGGGTCGGCAACCTCCACGTGGAAGATGGCCCGGCCATCCTCGAAGAAGGCGAGGTGGCGGCGGTCGGGCGCGAACACGACCGGCGGAGTCGTCCCGCCCACCACCAGCAGGTTGTTCTCGAAGACGTCGGCGTGGTCGATGAGCCGCGCCGAGGGGTCGCGCATCCAGCCGTGGCCATTGACCCGGTACTTGTAGCGGTAGACCCCGGCTTCGAGCTCCAGCTCACAGGCGTACAGGCCGCTCGACAGCTCGGGCATCGCCCGCGGGTACTTCCAGTCGGGGAAGTCGCCGACGAGCTCCACCTTCTGGCCCGGAGGGCCGGACCAGCGGAAGGAGACCGGAACAGTGAGCGTCGCCATGCGGCGCTTCTACCACCGATCGGGGCCGGGATCCGAGCTGCAGGTCGCCGGCCCACCGCCACAGGGACGCTCGGCACGCATCTGCGCGCGGGCCTCGAAGAAGCGGGCCGAGCTCCAGGTGGCGCTCAGCCCCTCGCGAAGCAGGTTTCCTCCAACGGGGTGGTGGAAGCTCAGGGGCTTGAGGTCGCCGTCCGGCTCGATGCAGACCAGCTCGTAGGGCAGCCGGCAGCCGTTGATCTCCATGCGGTTGGCGAAGTCGTCGAGGAGGCTGAAGCGCGCCATCTCGGGGTCGGAGCCGAGACGGCATTTGAAGACCGGAGTCTCGAAGACGTGCTCCAAGAGCCTCACCCCCAGCGCAGCGGCGGCGGCGCGGGCCTCGGCGAGCGCCGCCAGCAGGCGCTGAGGCGCGAGGTCGGCCTCGAGCGCGGCGTCGGGGTTGAGGGGGAAGACCTCCTCCAGCTTGACCCAGTCCAGGCCCGTGGCCGCAGCCCACTCCAGCAGCTGCGGGACCTCGTGGAGGTTCGAGCGCGTCACCGTCCACGCGACACCCAGGCGCACCGAAGGGAACGAGGTGCGCTTGAGGTGGGTGATCGCCTGGAGCTGCTCGAGGAGGCGCTCGATGTGGCCACCCAGGCGCAGCCGGTCGTTCGTCTGGGGAGACATCCCGTCCATCGAGACCGACCAGGAGCAGACCCCCAGCCCGCACAGGCGCGCGAAGCGCTCCTCGGTGAGCGCGAGGCCGTTGGTGAGCAGGTGGACCACGGTGTCGGCGGGCCTGGCGCCGGTGCGAGCGCGCTCTTCCTGTAGGGCCCGCAGGACCGGCTCGAGCGCTGGCGCGATGAGCGGCTCTCCGGCGTGGGGAAAGCCCACATAGGTGGCGTGAGCCAGGTGCGGACGCAGGGCCTCCACGACCTCCAGGGACATGTCTCGCGCCGCGCCGCTGGCCGTCAGCTCCGGCGCCCGGGTGATGCAGTGGCGGCAGCGCAGCGAGCAGCGCTCGGTGAGGTTCAGGTAGAAGCGCGTCGGTGGGGCGGACAGCTCGAGGACGCCGTCCCGAAAGGCGCGATCGATCGCTTGCAGGGTCGGAGGGGGCATCGGAGAGGGCGCTCCCGCGGCGGTGTGATGGGGCTCTTCTAGTCGATTGGCGAGGGCGCGAAAAGGGCCGCGGCCCGCGACGCCGTGAAGGCGTCGGGGCCGCGGTCGATGGGCGAGGTTGCTCCGGGGCCGGCCTACGGCCTGGCCTGGTGGACCTTCAGCGGATCGAGTTCCTTCCCGGCGCCATGGCAGACGTCGCAGGTCTCGATGCCGTTGTAGGTATTGAGCTTGGCGTGCGCCACGGCCGAGTCGGAGTCGTGGCAGCTGGTGCAGCTGGACCTCTGGACCGGAATCAGCTCGGTCGCGGTGACGGCCCAGGTGTCGGTCCCGTCGCAGAAGTCGTCGGTATCGTCGGCCGGCGCCTCGGAGCAGGTCCAGGTCTCCATCTTGGTGGGCAGCAGGTCGGCCTTGGGCAGCCCGTAGGTCTTCTCCTTGTGGCAGCCCAGGCAGTTGCCGAGGTCGCCCGGGTACGCGCCGGTGATGGTGCTCTGGTTGCCGGCAGGGTTGGTGTCGCTGGGCGAGGGGTTGCCGCCCAGGGTGTACTTCTTCGACAGCTCGCCGCCCTTGTGGATCTTGTGGACCATCACCGACAGCTGGACGGTGTTCGGCACGATCGACCAGGGCTCGTTGGTGGTGGTCCCCGGCAGCAGCTCGAAGCGGGAGACGCGGTCGTCGTTCGGGTTGTTCGGGTTGTGGCAGAAGGCGCAGTAGCCCGCGTTGTGGCGTGAGCTGTTGCTGTGGAAGCCCAGGTCCACGTGGCAGGCGTTGCACTTGGCGTCGTCGACGATCTCGCGCCGCTTGAGCGCCGTGCCGCCGCCGATGGCGCGATAGATCACCGAGGCGCTCTTGGCGTTCCAGCTCTTGGAGCGCTGGGTGCTGGTCGAGTCGGGCTTCTTCTCGGTGACGTAGGCCTCGACGCCGAAGGCCATCGTCCCCGCGGCGTTGCTGTCGAGCGCCGGCAGCGAGACCTTGAACTGGCCGGCGGTTCCGGTCGGGGTGAGGGCGGCGGTCGCGGTGGTGTTGTTCAGGTTGTCGGTCTGGGCGTAGCCGGCCGCCGCCGGCTTGCCCGGGCCGGAGATGTCGGTGGTCGGGCCGGCCATGGTGAAGCGCAGCAGGCCCAGCGGAGTGGTCTTGGCGTCATGGGCCACGCCGTTGACCTTGACCGTGAAGGTGACCTCGGGGGACAGGCCGGCCACGACGTTGGTCACCTCGTCGAGCTTGACGTCGAGCTCCTTGCCGTCGAAGAGGACGTTGTTGGTGGGGTCCCACTTCGCCGAGTGGACCTTGGCGATGTTCGCCTGGTCGTGGCAGCCCGCGCACGAGCCGTCGGGGCGGGCGCCCTCCGAGTGGCCGGCGCCGGTGACGAAGTCCACCGTGTAGTGGCAGGACCCGCAGGCGGCGATGCTGGGGTTGTACTTGAAGCTGTCGCCCTGCGCGCCTTGGTGGCAGCGCTCGCAGTTGCGCACGGTGTTGCCCGGCGCCGCGAAGCTGACGTGGCTGAAGTCCATGAACGACTGCTGATGGCCGACGACCTGGTACTTCCAGGCCGGGCCGGCAGCAGGGTCGGTCGACTGCGCGCCGCGATGGATCTTGTGCACCATCACCCGCATGTCCATGGTGTTGCCCGTCTCCGGGTCGACGGTCTGCGGCGAGTGGCAGGTCAGGCACAGCTCGACCCCGCGGCGCGTGCCGTGGGCCTGCAGGCTCTGGTGGCACTGGTTGCAGGCTGCGTCGCTCACCACCTCACGCTTGGGGGCGGCAACACCGGTCGACGGGACGAAGTGGTAGCTGGCGGTGAACGGGTAGGTGACGCCTTCGAAGGTGCGCGTTCCGAAGACCGAGAGGGTGTGGTCGAGACCGAGGTCGGGGGCGCTCGCCGGGCCGGCGGGGAAGGTGAAGGTGTAGACGCCGGCGGAGACCTCGGCGTAGAGGGCGCGAACCTGCGCGGCGCTCAGATTGCGCGGCACGTAGGTCGCCTGGGTCGTGGTGCCCATCGCCGGGTTCTGCGTCGCGCCGGCGCCGTCCTTGTAGGTTCCGCCGGTGGCGCTGGCGGTGAAGAGCGAGGTGTAGACGCCGGTCGTGGCATCGCGCGAGGCCAGGGTGAAGCGCGGGGAGATCGCCCCCGAGTCCAGCTCTGCGAGGAGTTCGACCGGACGGCCCGCGGAGTCGGTCACCCGGAAGGTGACGGTGGGAGCGCCGCTGGCGGCGAGGGACGCCGAGAGGACGGTCACCTTGGCGCCCGCGCCCGCGGGGAGCGTGGCGTCCTCGCCGTCGCTGATGGTGATGGTCGCCCCGCCGGGGCAGGTGATGGTCTTGACGCCGTTGGCCTCGGCGACCGCGCAGCTCTCTCCGTCCACGCCGTCGGTCACGGTGAAGCTCGAGCCGTCGGGGCAGGTGACGGTCTTGACTCCCTCGACCTCGGTCAAGGTGCAGCTCGCGCCGTCCTGGCCGTCGAGAACCGTGACGGTGGTGCCGTCCGGGCAGGTGATGGTCTTGACCCCCTCGACCTCGGTGAGCGTACAGCTCTCGCCGTCCCCGCCGTTCGGACCTTGCTCGCCGTCCTTGATGGTGACTGTCGTTCCGTCCGGGCAGGTCACGATCTTGCCGGCGGCCGCATCCGTAACCGTGCAGTTCTGTCCAGCGGGGCCAGGTTGACCCGCGGGTCCAGAATCACCTGGGTCGCCCTTGCAGCTGGAAAGGCTCATCGCCAGCGCCGCGATGGCAACAATGCCTAAGTGCCAGAAGCGGTCGAGACCTGAATTCATGGATTGTCCTCGGGAAGGCTTGGTGGGAGGGAGTGAATGGTCACACATACTCAAGAACCCTGCCATGAAGGTCAAAAGGCGGACAAAAGCAATTCCCGGACTGTGGCCGTCGAGCGACAACTATCGGAAACTATTGGCCTCAGTTCTGGCGGTTGCTTGCTGGGGAGAAGGCCGGGGGCGCTCTTTCTGCCTTGGCTGCAACCCTGGGGTGAACAACCCTCATCCGTTCGGGTGAGTCGGCGATGAGATGCGAGGGAATCGGCTGCCGCCCTCACGCTCCAGAGCTTGGTGAGGAACGACCCCCTCGCCCTAGTGGACGCTGACGAAATGGAAGAGGCCCACGAACAGGAGCAGCAGCGGCCCGATCACGAGGGCCGCAGCGACGAGGGCTGCGCCGAGTGCCCGCCAGGACGAGCAGCGCTGCACCTCGCCGATTGCCCGGACCCCGACGAGGAGGCTCCGAATGCCGAGGACAACCTGCGACGGCGATAGACGGCACCCTTCTCCAGGCGAGGGCACACCATGTCTCCTGGAGGGTCCCACGGCCCCCTAGCCATCCGGAGGTCAGCCGCACGGCGGTCCCCCCGATGAACAGGTGAGCGAAGCCGGCGAGGACGCCGCCGATGAGGACGGCGCCCAAGGTGACCAGAAAGCTGCCGTCCAGAGGATGCCTTGCCCGAGGTGGCTCGCGTGACGGCGTCGGCGATGCCGCCGAGGGCGGCGAGCAGGAGCACTCGTCTGTCCACGACATACAGCCGCTCGAGGAGCCAGCGCACCGTCTCCCGAGTATGGA
>JACRCT010001209.1 GCA_016218885.1 Deltaproteobacteria bacterium
CCGGCGCTGGTTCTCGCGGTTGATGGCGGTGGCGCCCAGCGCCGGCTCGATGCGGGCGACGGTCTCCAGCGGGACGGTGACGCCGCGGGGGGTGACGATGGGCAGCGCGCGCAGGCGGTTGACGTCCTCGCGCACCTCGCGCGGGGCGCGGACCATCACCTTGAACTCGTCGCCGGCCTCCCGGTACATCGTCGCCGTGGTGCCCAGGAAGTAGGTGGAGACGGTCGCCGCCACCTCCATCGGTGACAGGCCCAGCTGGCGGATCTGCTCGCGGTCGAGCTCGGCGCGCAGCTCCGGCTGGCCCTGCTCCATGGAGAAGGTCACGTCGGCCGCGCCCGGCACCAGCTCCAGCCGGTTCTTCACCAGCTGCCCGTGCTCGCGCAGCTTCTCCAACTCGTCGCCGAAGAGCTTGACCACCACGTCGCCACCGGCGCCGAGCATCATCTGCTGCTGCGGGCGCACCTCCAGGCCGGCCAGCTTCTCGAAGCGCTCGCGCAGGGCAGCCTCGATCTCCTGCTGGGAGCGCTGGCGCAGGGCGCGCTTGGTGAGGCGGATCTGCACCGTGCCGCTGGAGGCGGTCTGGCCCATCAGCGCCCCGAAGAGCTCGCCCGAGCCGAAGCGGCTGACCACCACCTGTGCCTCAGGGACCTCGCGGTGGACGATCTCCTCGACCTCCTTGAACAGCGCGTCGGTGGTGGCCAGCGAGGTACCGGGGGCAGCCTTCACCGTGAAGGTGCTGAAGCCCTGATCGTTCTTGGCCATGAAGTCCACACCCATCAGCGGAGTCAGGGCGAGGCTGCCCGCGAAGAAGGCGAGGGCCGTCCCCAGCACCCGCCACTTGCGCCGCACCGCCCAGCCCAGCAGGCGGCCGTAGCGGTCGGCGAGGGGGTCGATCCAGAAGGTCAGCCGGGCGATGGCGCGCTCGATCGGGTTCGGCCGGAGGTGGCGCACCATCAGGCTCGCCATCAACGGCACCAGGGTGAGCGCCACCAAGAGCGACATGAGCAGCGAAATGCAGATGGTCAGGCTCATGTCCTTGAAGAGCTGGCCGGCCAGCCCGGGGACGAAGAGCACCGGGGCGAAGACCACCACCGTGGTCAAGGTGGAGGCACTGATCGGCATGGCCATCTCCCGCGTGCCGTGGATCGCCGCCGACGCCGGGTCCTCGCCGCGGGCGAGGCGGTTGAAGATGTTCTCCAGCACCACGATGGAGTTGTCGACCAGCATCCCCACCGCCAGCGCCAGCCCGGCCATGGAGATGATGTTGAGGGTCACCCCCATGAAGTCCATCACCGTGAAGGTGGCCAACAGCGACAGGGGGATGCTCACCAGGACGATGGAGCTGGTGCGCCAGCTGCGCAGAAAGGCCAAGAGCACGATCGCCGTGAGCAGGATGGCGAGCAGGGCGCTGCTGGAGAGGTTGGAGATGGCCATGGTGATCGGCAGCGCCTGGTCGAACACCGGGGTCACCGTCACGCCCTCGGGCAGGCGCTTCTCCAGGTCCTTGAGCTCCCGGAGGACCCGCCGCGCGACCTGCACGGTGTTGGCGTCGGACTGCTTGCGCACCGCCACCATCACCGCCTGCTTGCCCTCGGCGCGCACCACCGAGCTCTGCTCCTCGAAGGTGTCCACCACCTGGGCGACGTCCTTGAGGTGCACCAGGGTGGCGCCGGAGACGCCCACCACCACCTCGCGGATCTGCTCCACCGAGGTGAACTCGCCGCGGGTGGCGATGTTCAGCTCCTGGCGGCCCTGGTCGATCTTGCCGCCGGGGATGATGACGTTGGCGCCGCGCAGGGCCAGCACCACCTGCTGCGCGGACACCTTGTAGGCCTGCAGCCACTCCGGGTCGAGCCGCACCTGGATCTCGCGCTGGACCCCGCCCAGGACGTCGGCGGCGGCCACGCCGGGGATGCGCGACAGGTAGGGGGAGATCTCCTCGTCGGCCAGCTGGCGCACCGACGCCGCGGTGCCCGGAGCGTTGACGGTGAGGAAGACGATGGGCTGCAGCGAAGGGTCGAAAGCGAAGCTCATCGGGCGCTTGACGTCGTCGGGCAGGCGCTCGAGCGCGTAGAGCTCCATGTTCTTGCGGACGTCCTGGTCCGCCTGCTTCATGTCCGTGCCCCAGGCGAACTTGATGAGGCTGACCGAGACCGAGTCGTGGCTGGTGGAGTTGATGTCTTCCACCCGCTGCACCGAGGCCATCGCGTCCTCGAGGGGACGGGTGACCAGCTGCTCCACCGACTCCGGGCCCGCCCCGGGATACTGGGCGATGATGGCCACCAGCGGGAACTCGATGTTGGGCAGCATGTCCAGCTTCAGCCGGGTGAAGTTGAACATTCCCAGGATGGTGAGGGCGAGGAAGGCCATGACCCCGGTGATGGGGCGGCGCACCGACAGGTCGGTGAGGTTCATCGCCCGCTCTCCGGCGTCGCGCCGGCGGCCTTGGCGGCAGCGGCAGCGCCGGCTGCGACCTTGATCGGGTTGCCGTCGCGCAGCAGGTGCGCCCCCTGCACCACCAGGGCGTCGCCCGCGGCGAGGCCGCTGACGATCTCCAGCCGCTCCCCGTCGCGCAAGCCGAGGCGCACGTCGCGGCGGCGGGCCACGCTCCCCTCGCCGACGAAGGCGATGGCCTGCCGGGTGCGCTCGGTGTCGGCGGTGAGGAGGATGGCTCCGGCCGGCGCCAGCACCACGTTCGGGCGTCGCGCCAGCTCGATGGCAGCGCGGATGGCGCTGCCGGCCACGAGCTTGCCCTCGCCATTCTCCAGCACCACCTCCACCAGCCCGGTGCGCGTCATGCGGTCGATGACCGGGCCCTTGAGCGTCACCTTGCCTTCAGTGGCGGCACCTTCCTGTCCCAGCGGCTCGATCCGCACGGGCATTCCCTCCTTGACCTTGAAGAAGTCGCGCTCGGGAACCCGCAGCGCCGCCTTGAGGCGGTCGGGGCGGACGATGGTCATGATGGGCAGGCCCATGCCCGCCAGATCGCCCTCACGCAGGGTGATCGCCGTGACCACGCCGCGGATGGGCGAGCGCACCAGGGTCCGCTCTCGCTGGGCCGTGGCGGTGGCCACCATCGCCGTGGCGTGTCGGACCTGGGCCTCGCCGGCCCGGGCCTGGGCGAGGGCGCCCTCCAGCTGAGCCTGGGGCGCCGCGCCCGCTTCGGCCATGCCCTTGACGCGCTTGAGGTTGTCCTGCGCGGCGTCGCGCTGGGTGAGCGCCGCCTCCAGCGCGGCCTCGGCCTGATGCACTCCCTCGCTCTGCAGATCGCTCCACAGGGTGGCCAGGGCATCGCCGGGCCGCACCGGCTGACCCTCCTTCACCAGCAGGGTGCGGATGCGCTCGGGCACCAGCGCGAAGACCTTGACCTCCTCGATGCCCTGGAGATCACCGACCAGCCGCACCGCCTCCACCACCTCGCCTGTTTCCACCGGCGCCAGCTCCACCGTACGCACCGGGAGCTCGCCGGAAGTGGCGGTGGCGGTTTCGGCCTGTCCCTTCTGGCAGGAGGCGAGGGCCAGCGCGAGCAGTCCCGCGAGCGCTGCGCGGGGAAGTCGAGGATGGGAAGCGTTCATGGCGCGGAGCTCCAGAGCACAGGAAAGCGGGCAGAAGATATCAGAGGCTCGCCGGGGATCAGCGCGCGCTCCTCGGGCACGAACCCGGGCAGCGCGAGGGGCGCTGGTCCCGCGTTCTCCTGAGGCCCGCGAGCGGTGGCAGGAGAGGCTGCTTGCTACATGTTCCGTCGATACTGCCCACCGACCTCGTAGAGCGCCTCGGTGAGCTGCCCCAGCGAGCAGCAGCGCACCGCGTCCATGAGCACCGCGAAGACGTTGCCGCCCTCGAGGACGGCCTGGCGCACCTTGGCCAGCCAGCGCGGCGCCTCTTCGCGATGGCGGGCGTGGAAGTCGGCCAGGCGGGTGAGCTGCGAGTGCTTCTCCTGCTCGGTCGAGCGGGCCAATTCCACCACCACCGACGGGTCGCCCTTGGGGTTGCGGAAGAGGTTCACCCCCACGATGGGCAGTGAGCCGTCGTGCTTCTGCTGCTCGTAGAGCAGCGACTCCTCTTGGATCTTGCCCCGCTGGTAGCCGGTCTCCATGGCCCCCAGGACGCCCCCGCGCGAGGAGAGGGCCTCGAACTCCTCGAGGACTGCCTCCTCCACCAGGTCAGTCAGCTCCTCGATCACGAAGGAGCCCTGCTGGGGGTTCTCGTTCCTCGCGAGGCCCCACTCACGGTTGATGATGAGCTGGATGGCCATCGCCCGGCGCACCGACTCCACGGACGGCGTGGTGACGGCCTCGTCGTAAGCGTTGGTGTGCAGCGAGTTGCAGTGGTCGTAGACGGCGATCAGGGCCTGCAGCGTGGTGCGGATGTCGTTGAAGGCCATCTCCTGAGCGTGCAACGACCGGCCCGAGGTCTGCACGTGGTACTTGAGCTTCTGGCTGCGCTCGCAGCCGCCGTAGCGCTCGCGCATCGCCACTGCCCATATGCGGCGGGCCACCCGGCCGATCACCGAGTACTCGGGGTCCATCCCGTTGGAGAAGAAGAACGAGAGGTTGGGCGCGAAGTCGTCGATCCTCATGCCGCGGGCGAGGTAGCTCTCCACGTAGGTGAAGCCGTTGGCCAGCGTGAAGGCGAGCTGGGTGATGGGGTTCGCCCCTGCCTCGGCGATGTGGTAGCCGCTGATGGACACCGAGTAGAAGTTGCGGACCCGGTGGGCGACGAACCACTCCTGGATGTCGCCCATCAGCTTGAGCGCGAAGTCGGTGGAG
>JACRCT010001210.1 GCA_016218885.1 Deltaproteobacteria bacterium
CCCGGAGTGATGAGCAAGCCGTCCGTCCGCTCTTCAATCTGCACCCCCGCCACGGCGAACCCCTGGGCGAGGGTGCTGACCCGGTCGCTCTCCTTCACGCGAGCGTGTGCCACTCCGCTTATCTCAGACGGATGTGAGGCAAAGGCGGCTGCGGCCGCGAGAGGTGGAAGCAGGTCCGGACAGCTCGTGAGATCGAAGCGATGGGGCCGCGGTCGCTCGAGCTCCTCGAGGAACCCAGCGATGGCCCGATCACCTTGAAGGGACTGGGCTCGGATGTTCTCTACGACCACCGGGCGTTGCGCGACGAAGCTCCCCGCGAGCAGGAACGCCGCGGCAGACCAGTCTCCTTCAATTTCGAAGGGCCCCGCGCGATAGCCGCCGGGCTCGACGAGGAATCGATTCTCCTGCGCCACCACGCACGCTCCGCGCTCGCGCATCGCCTCGAGCGTCATGTCGATGTACGGGCGCGAGACGGTCGCGCCGACGCCCAGCGACAGGCCCCCTGGGACGCAGGGGGCGACCATCAGCAGGCCGCTGAGGAACTGGCTTGAGACCGAGGCGTCGACCTGGACCTCATGTCTTGCCGCATCTGAGCGCCGCAGCGCCACGGGGAGCCCGCGAGGGGGAGCCAAGGGCCTGGACGAGACGCCGAGGTGCCGGAGCGCATCGAGCAGCGCCCCCAGCGGCCGCTCGGCGAGGCGAGAGCTCCCGTCCAGGACCAGCTCGGCGTCGAGGAGCAGCGCGAACGGCGCGAGGAAGCGCACGACGGTGCCGCCGTCGCCGCACCAGAGAGGAGCAGCGGGCGGACGCAAGGCACCCCCGTTCACGCGCCAGCGGTCGGGAAGGGTGTCGTCGATCGCCACTCCCAGCCCGCGCAGCGCCGTCCGCAAATGAAGGGTGTCGTCGCTGTCGAGGGCAGAGGCGAGCTCGCTCTCGCCCGAGGCGAGGGCCGCGAGGATCAGCGCGCGCTGAGTGAGGCTCTTCGAGCCCGGGGCGCGGAAACGAAGGGGTACCTCAGCCATGAAGAACCCCGCGCAACGCCTCGATGGAGAGGGAAAGGCCCGTCAACGCCTTCATCTGCAGCACGCCTTGGCGCAGCCACATCTCGACGCCGGGAATGGTCTGGGCAGCGCCCTCGGACTGGGCGCGGGCGATGAGAGGAGTCTGGTCGTGGGGGGCGGTGACAACCATGTCCAAGACAACCCGATCCTTGAGGGACGCGGTGGCAGGCAGCGGGTCGGAGCGGCCGTCGGCGCCCACGGGCGTCGCGTTGACCAGGAGGTCGAAGGGACTTGCGCCGCGAGAGTCCCAGTCGATGGCGCGCGCGCCGAACGGCTCGAGGGCCTGGGCTTGCTCGGCCCGGCGGGCGGACACCTGGGATGCCCACCCCAGAGAACGCAGCGCGCAAAGGGCCGCCCGTGCGGCGCCTCCTGCCCCGAGGACCAGCGCCGTCCGGCCGCGGCCTTCGGGCAGCAGGGCGCGTAGCGCCGGGAGATCGGTGTTGAAGCCCCGGCGCCGGCCATCGCGCAGAAGGACGGTATTGAGCGCCCCGACTTCACGTGCCGCGTCGTCGATCTCCTGGACGTGGCCCATGAGCACGACCTTCGCGGGCATCGTGACGGCCACGCCGGCAAACCCCAGCTCCTCGAGCAGCGCGAGCACCTCGGGGCGCTCGCTCACCACCGGAAGGTAGTGGAAGGGCAGCCGGGCGCGCGCGAACAAGGCGTTGTAGACGCGCTGGCCGTTGGAGCGCAGCACCTGTGGGCCACCGATGACGCCCAGGGGGGTCAGCGAGGGCTCCTCGCTCGCGCGCAGGGCCACGGCGCGCGAGACCGAGATCTGTCCGGGCGCGGTGGTCTCTCCGCCATCGGCGGCCACGTAGGTCCACGGCGAGCCGAAGCGGGCGGGGAGCACGCGCGAGAGCAGCCCGGCATCGCCCATGCCGATGCGCACCACAGGGCGCGTCTCCCCGGCCAGGACGCGGCGCAGAGCGCCCAGCTCGGCGGCGTCGGTGACCGGCAGGGCGATCTTGAGGACGTCGGCCGGCTCGCGCGAGAGCGACTCCGCCGTGGGGATAGACCCGGTGGGGTGGGCTGTCCCCGCCGTGCCGTGGTGGGAGAGCACGATGCGCGTCCGAGAAGGGTCTCTGTGCGAGACGAGCGCGTCGCGGACCGCTTTCGCGGTCGAGAGCTCGACGTCGAGGAACCCCGGGCCACGCGCCAAGGCGCGGTCCAGGACCTGGGCGCGCTCCTCCTCAGAGCCTTGGAAGCCGCCGCCCTCGGCCCGGCCCCGGCAGGTGGCGAGGACGCGCGGCGAGGAGAGCAGGGCCAGCGCCGCGTCGTCGATACGCTCCAGGAGATCGAGGCGGACCTCGTGCATCAGCCCCGGATGCCGCCCGAGCCTGGCGGCGAGCGCCGCGGTCGTCCGCTCGGCGCCGGTCACGCACAGCACGGGCTCGGTGGTCACCCCGGGCAAGTCGCCCCTCGCTTCTGTCGCGCAATGGGACTTCTGGGACTCATGCGACCCATGGCATTCAGCCTGCGACTGGCTGCCGAAACTCACGACTCATGACTTACAACTTACGGCTGCTGTCACTCCTCTCCTTCGCTGTCCCCACCCTTGATCCCGTACTTCTCCATGCGGCGCAGCAGCTGGTAGCGGCTGATGCCCAGAAGGCGCGCCGCCTCGGTCCGCACCCCGTTGGCCCGGCGGATCGCCTGCTTGATCATCCGCTGCTCGAGCGTGCCCAGGGTGTCGATGCCGGGCACGAAGTCGAAGGGCAGCGGCGGCTCGGCGG
>JACRCT010001211.1 GCA_016218885.1 Deltaproteobacteria bacterium
GCTGCGCGGTGGGAGTCCCAGCGTGCGCCCGCAGGCGACGGCGCCGAGTAGCGCGACGACCAGGATGGCCTGGCGCCGAGAGCGCCGACTGCCCGTCTGCGAACCAATCCATCCCATCGTGCGCATACAGTGCCTCTGGCCTCAGCTTCTGCCGAGCTTCACCAGTGTGACCTCGAGCGTGCCGTCGAGCGCTCTCAGCGTATCAAGGATGTTCCGTTCGGCGTCGGCGGCGCGCATGCCTCCCGAGCCGGCGCCGATGAGCGGCATCGCCAGGGAGGCGTAGCCGAGTCGCTGGGCCAGGGCTACGGCATTCCGGGTCGAGGCTTCGACCGAGAAGCGCGAGGCGCGCCAGAGCAGGTCGATGCCTGCGACGTGGATGATGCCCTTGAAGGCCAGCCTGCCGGCGGAGGTGTGGACGGCACCGCCCAGCGGGATGGGGCCCATCCCGCCCAGCTCCCTGAAGGGCTGGTAGCCCGCCCGCTTCTTGATGGCCCCCGAGACACCCTGCGGAAGCAGGAGCCACCAGGGGATCACGTTCCGGTTCCAGGCGTTGACGATGGCGTCCGTCTGCTGGTCCAGAAGGTCGCCTTCGATGCTCGTCACACGCATGGGCGTTGCGGCGGCCTGTGCTCCCTACCGCCCCCTGAGGAAGATCGGTGGCCCGGCAGTGGGGAAGAAGCTGCCGTTGGTGACCCGCCAGGGCTGGTTCTTCTCCGCTCGGGTCAGGTTCGCGGAGACCCGGCCGCCGCCCTGGGGGCCGGAGATGGCCAGGTTGAGGGACATGGTGCTGGGGCCGAAGCTCGAGAGATCCTCGCGCTGCACGCTGGCTTCGCCCATGGCGACCGGCGAGCCCACGCGCTCGACGATCTCCTGGTTGTAGGAGACCGCCTGCATGACGGCCGCCGAGGCGGCCTTCACCTCGGTGCGCTGCAGGGTGGTCGCCGCGTCCGCTCCCAGGAAGGCCACGGCTCCGGCGATGACGCCCGCGAGAACGAGGAGCCCCGCGACGATGAAGATGACGGTCTTCATGGCACCTCCCGACGACGCTGATGGATTGGTTTGACCACATCCCGCGTCTCGACGCCAACCGCGCCTGCTATCCTCCGTCGCGAGCGCCATGGACGAAGCCGATCGAGACCAGGGTTCGCTGCGCCGCGCCCAAGCGGCGTTGGAGCTGGGCCGCTTCGCGGACGCGGCGACGGAGGCCGGTCGCGCCATCGCTGAGCGGCCGGCAGATGCCGATGCCCAGGGTGTCCTTGCCCAGGCGCTGCTCGGGCTCGACCGCGATGCCGAGGCGCTGCGGGCCGTCGAGGCTGGGTTGGCGCTCGATCCCGAGCGCGCGTGGCTGCACCGCCTGCGGGCGGCGGCGCTGGGGGCGTTGCGCCGCCACGACGAGGCTCTGCAGGCCGCCGCCACCGCGGTGAGGATCGATCCCGCATCGCCCTGGGCGCACCAGAGCCACGCCACCGCGCTCGCCGCCGTCGACCGGCTCTTCGAGGCTCGCGACGAGCTCGCCGCCGCGCTCGCGCTCGCCCCCGAGGAGCCCTCTGTTCATGCCGCGCTGGGCGATCTGCACCTGCAGGGTGGCAATGCTGCCGAAGCCGAGCGCCATTACCGGGCAAGCCTCGCGCTCGACCCGCGCCAGGCCCGCACCCTCAACAACCTGGGCGTGGTCCTCACCAAGCAGGGCAAGGACGCCGACGCCACGCTGGCCTTCAAGTCGGCGCTGCTGCTCGATCCCACCTCGAAGATCGCCCTCGAGAACACGCGGGTCAGCGTGCAGGCGGGGCTCGTCGGGGCCGACCGTCCCGCCAAGGCCTGGACCAAGTACCTGCTCTGGACGGCCTTCTTTACCTGTTGCCCGCCGGCGCTGCTCCTCTGGCCGGTCGTCTACCTCATCAACCTGACGCGGCAGAATCTTGCGGCGGAGAAGCGCACCAAGCAGCTTTCCGCCGCCGACCCGGAGCTCTACCGGATCTACCAGCGGCTCGAGGACGACAAGGCCAAGGGGAGGCTGTAGCGGCCGGGGGCTTTCATCCGAAACGATCGCGCAGCATTCGAGTGGACTCGAGCACTCGCACGGCCTCCGCGCGCATCCCCGTGGATACGCGCGTGTCGTCGGCGACGCGTTGCCAGAAGAGCGCGGCGAGGCTTGCCGCTCGGCGCCACACCGGGAGCTGGGGAGGCGTGGGCAGCGGCGGAGCGAAGGGCTGGCGCGTCACGACCTCTCCGCCCGCTTCCGGCCTGTAGATCATGGGGAGCATGTCGTAGGCCGGGGCCAGGCGGAACGGGCGCGAGTCGAGCGTGAGGCTCAAGTTGCCGAAGTGCATATCGGAGTTGCCGATGAGCCCGCCGAACCACCAGAGCAGGCGCATGCGAGTCGCCTCTTCGCTGTCGAGCCAGCCGTCGCGCTCCAGGCGGTCGGCGGCCGCGGCCCAGCTGTCGAGCTTGCCGTAGTAGGTCGCGTCGAGCGGCAGCAAGGTCACGAAGCCGACCCGTCCGAAGGCCCCCACGCGATCGAATCGGGTCACCTCGAGAAAGCGGCGGCCTCCTCCTTCCAAGACCTCCGTGCTGCAGGCGGCGACTTGATGCTCGCGAAGCACCTCGGCTGCCAGGTGCTCGCAGACCAGCAGGTCGGCCCAGCGCTGGCCGCTCGGTGAGTCGCAGACCGGCGAGAACTTCACGAGCACGTGGCGCAGGTTCCCGCTGGCCTCGAGCACGCAGGCCGTGAACTTCGGTTGCTCCCCAGCGGCAGAGGAGCCCGGTACCTCTCCGTGCAGCGCTGCGAGGGCGAGCTGCGAATAGTGCGCGGCTCGATCCGCGAGGGCGATCGCGGCTGGGGGCGAAAGGCTCGCCCGCTGGACTCGCCCCAACGCGGCGTCTCCGACGACGAAGTCACCGGGCAGGTCATCGCCGAAGAGCAGCAGCGCAACCAGCACGCCCGATGCGTCCCACAGGCGAGGATCCGGGGAGAGGCCAAGCCCCTCGGCGTGGCGGCGCGCGAAGGCGCGTCCCATGAAACCCTGTGGCCGCAAGTCGTCCAGGAACCAAGGGAGATCGGGAAACAGGCCATTCGCGTGCTCGCCCACCAGCCAGGCAGGCCGCTGCCCAATCGGTTCGTACCACCACGCTCTGGGTTCCAGGGCGTGGAGGTTGGCGGCATGCCAGGCACGCCCATCGGCACCCACCCGATAGATAGGCCACCGGGTTCCGAACGTGCGGATCTCGCGCTCCAGCGCGTAGCTCGTGGCGCGCGCCTGGCCGATGCGGACCACGCCGGATGCCGCACGCACCAAGCGGGAGAGGGTGGCCCTGCTCACTCCGAGACCGGCCGCAACTCGGGCGGCGGGGACGGGACCGCGGCGGAGCAACTCGATGAGCCCTGCTAGATCGCGCGCCATGTACCGATTTCTGTAACGACCTAGAAACGATTGGCGCCAATAAGTCTATCCAGATATCAAGCGGATAGCGACTATCGCGGTCGTCGCTTGAAACGATTTCCTGGATAGCGATAGGGGCCTGCCTGCCCGGAGCCCAAGGTTCCGGGGGGCAAGCGGGCTGCTACGGGGGCTGACCTGCCGTGCTCGGAGCCTTCGCGTCGGGGGCCGGAGGACTCGGAGGCGCAGGCGCTCCTTCACCCTCGGGATCTTCCTGGCGCGGCGGGGCGCGTACCACCATCCAGAAGTACTTGGCGGTGAAGAACGTGATCACCGTGCAGGTGGCAAGCATCGTGATCCAGGCGGCGGTCGTCATGGCTGCCTCCTCTCCTTGCCGTGCCACGCTTTCCAGACCAGCGCCCCGCACCCCAGGAAGACCAGCAGGAGCAGCAGCCGGGTCCCGTCCTGGACCAGCGCCTTGGTTCCGCGGCCCGCGGCGTCGAAGTAGACGTAGGCTCCCTCGCCCGCGTGCAGGACCTTGCCGATGACGCTTTCGGGAGCGAACGGCCACCCGTTTCCCGAGAGCAGCGAGGACGCCGCCTGGCCCCACTCGGCTCCGACGGGCTGGACGAGCGCTCCCAGGAACACGAGCAGGATGAACACCGGCGTCACGTAGCGGATCACGAAGCGGAAGAAGCGCGGGACCCTCATGTCCGCGCCGCGAGTGATCTCCTCCCAGCCGCGGTCGATCCCGAAGATCCAGGCGAAGACGAGGGCCTCCCCCAGGGCGAAGACGACCAGCGCGAAGGTGCCGGTCCAGAAGTCGAACTCGTCGAAAGCGCCGCCCGGGTAGAGCCAAACGCACACCAGCCCGAGGAGGAAGATCACCGCGCCGAACAGCGCCGCCGCCTTGCGCCGGGGGATCTTGAACTCGTCTTCGAGGAAGGCCATCACCGGCGCGCCCATGGCCAGCGAGGAGGTGATACCCGCGAAGAACAGCAGCCCGAACCACATCGCCCCGGCGACGGGCGCGAACCAGCCCCAGTTGTTGAACAGGGTCGGGAGCACCAGGAAGCCCAGCCCGAATCCGCTGCCGCCCGCGGTCTTGGCCTGCACGACCTGCAGGCCGAGGTAGGCGGTGGCGATGGGGATCATGATCGATCCGCCGAGCACGACCTCGACGAACTCGTTCATCCAGCCCGCCGAGGAGGCGTTGAGGGCGATGTCCTGCTTCTTCCCCACGTAGGACGCGTAGCAGTGAATGGAGCCCATCCCCACTGAGAGCGTGAAGAAGATCTGCCCCGCCGCCGCGAGCCAGGTGGTCAGGTCGAACAGGCCCGAGGGCTTGGGATCCCAGATGAAGTTGAGGCCCGCCAGCGGGCTCTGGACGACGCCGGGATCGCCGGGTTGCAGGATGAGGCCGCGCACGGCCAGCACCGCCCCGAAGACCAGCAGCAGCGGCATGGCGATCTTCGCGGCCAGCTCGATGCCCTTGGCCAGCCCGCGCGAGAGGATCCACACGTTGAGGACGAGCGTGGCCACGAACCAGCCGAACGCCTGCAGCGGGAACGCGAAGAGCGACTCCTCGTGCATCCCCAGATAGCGCGGGAAGTACTCGGTGGGCGGGGTGGACTTGAAGGTTCCGGCGATCGAGTGCCAGACGTACGAGAGCGTCCAGGACTCGATGTAGCAGTAGTAGGCGGCGATGGCGATGTTGGTGAACAGGCCGAAGACGCCCAGGTACTTGAGCCAGCGGCGGCGGCCGTCGCCAAGCCTGTCGAACATGCCCGGCGCGGAGTGGTGGCCGAACTGGCCTCCGTGGCGCCCGATGGCCCACTCGATCCACAGCAGCGGGATGCCCATCAGCAGGAAGGACACGAGGTAGGGGATGAGGAACGCGCCGCCGCCGTGCTGCGCGGCCTGCGCCGGGAAGCGCAGGAAGTTGCCGAGCCCGACGGCGTTGCCGGCCATCGCCAGCACCAGACCAATGCGAGTTCCCCAGCGCTCCGGAGCCTGAGCTGCCATTCAACCTCCCCACGAGCAGAGCTTCGAGGCGCCAACTCTATACCGGGGCCCCATCGTGGCCATTCACTTCCGCAGCGGGCGGCGCTCCCGCTCGCCTTGGGGCCCTCACCCCTGCCGCCTCTCCCATCGGTCGTTTCACTCCTTCTGGCGCGGGGCGCTCGTTCCGCACCGCCTGTCCCGGCGCCTTCCTCTCTGCCTCACTACCTCGGAGCCGCTCCCCGTCTCTGCCGGGTGAGCGCGGCGCGTAGACTCCCTCTCCAGCGCCCCGGTTGCGGTAGCCTGCGGACCTCTGCGAGGAGGAGCCTGCAACCATGCCTGTGCGCATCGACGTCGCCTACGAAGGGGACCTGCAGTGCTCGGCCGTCCACGGCCCGACCGGCACTCGGCTGATGACCGACGCCCCGGTCGACAACAGCGGCAAGGGCCGCACCTTCTCGCCGACCGACCTCGTCGCCGCGGCCATCGGCGGCTGCACGTTGACGATCATGGGCATCCTCGCCAGGGACAGGGATCTCCCCTTCGCCGGCGCCCGGGTGCAGGTGGACAAGGAGATGACCTCGGAGCGCCCACGCCGCATCGCCCGGCTGGGCCTGCGCCTGACCCTGCCGGCCGCACTGGGCCCGGAGGACCGCCAGCGTCTCGAGAACGCCGCCCGGGCATGCCCGGTCGCCCGCTCGCTTCATCCCGACACGCGGCTCGACCTCCAATTCATCTATGAGTGAGCCCGCCCGCGACTTTCCCCAGTCCTTCGTCTTCGGCGCCGCGACCGCGGCCTATCAGGTCGAAGGAGGGATCGAGAACGACTGGACCGACTGGGAGCGGGCGGGCAAGACCCGCACTCCCTGTGGTCGCGCGGTCGATCACTGGAATCGCTGGGAGGAGGACTTCGATCTGCTGGGCGCGGCCGGGCTCGGCGCCTATCGGCTGTCGGTGGAGTGGGCGCGCGTCGAGCCCGAACCCGGCCGCTTCGACGACGCGGTGTTGGCGCGCTATCGCGCGATGCTCGAGGGGCTGAGCCGGCGCGGCATCAAGGCGATGGTCACCCTGCACCACTTCACCCATCCCCGCTGGTTCCACCAGCGCACGCCCTGGACCGGGGCCGCGAGCGTGGAGGCCTTCGCCGCCTTCTCGCGCAAGGTCGCCGAGGCGCTGCGCGGGCGGGTCTCGTGGTGGTGCACGCTCAACGAGCCGATGGTCTTCCTGCTCGGCGGATACGTGGCCGCGCAGATGCCCCCGGGGCTCAAGGACCTCGACGGCTTCGCCAAAGCCGCGGCGAACCTGATGCGGGCCCACCTCGCGGCCCGCCGCGCCATTCGCGAGGCCGATCCCGGTGTACCGGTGGGCATCGCTCACAACTCGCTGGGGGTCGCGCCGCTGCGCAGCGTCAGCCCTCTGGACCGGACGATCTCCCGCTTTGCCCACGACCTGTACAACCACGCCGTGCCGCGGGCGCTGATCGAGGGCGAGCTGAGGCTGCAGATGCCTCTGCTGCTGCGTCGCAAGGAGGTCATCGACGGGGCGCGCGGCTCGCTCGATTTCCTCGGCGTCAACTACTACAGCCGCATCCACGTGGGGGCGAAGCTCGGCGCCCCCTGGCTCGAGACTCGCTATGTGGACGTCGCCCGCCGTGGGCTCACCGACCTCGGCTGGGAGTGCCACCCCGAGGGCTTTGGCGCGCTGCTCGAGCAGATGAAGGCCTATGGGGTCCCGCTCTACATCACCGAGAACGGCCTCGCCGACGAGAGCGGAGAGCGGCGCAGCGCTTTCCTCTACGATCACCTCAAGGTCCTGGCTACGGCGATGCGCGGCGGCGCGGACGTGCGTGGCTACTTCCACTGGTCCTTGCTGGACAACTTCGAGTGGTTGGAAGGGCTGGGGCCGCGCTTCGGGCTCTACCGAGTGGACTTCCAGACGCTGGCGCGCACTGCTACTCCGACTGTGGCGTGGCTCAAGCGCGTGGCCCAGACTGGCCGGCTGGCGACACCCTGAGAGGGTGACCGCATGGACGCTGTAGAGTAATCAACCACCTCGGCGACGA
>JACRCT010001212.1 GCA_016218885.1 Deltaproteobacteria bacterium
CTTCGAGCGCGGGCTCGGGCTCTATCGCCGCCAGGACTTCATGCAGGCCATCGCGGCCTTCGAGACGGCCTTGAAGGTGCGGCCCGAGGACGGGCCCTCGACGACCTATCTGGAGCGGAGCAAGCACTTCCTCGACGAGCCGCCAGGCGCGAGCTGGGATGGGGTCTGGCGGATGAAGGAGAAATAGCGATGCGCATCAAGGGTCGGATCGCAGGGGTGGCCTTGGGGCTGCTCCTGGTGGCAGGGGTCGCGGTCGCCGCGCCGCGGCAGGGCGAGACGCTCACCGTCAAGGCGCTGAACGTGAACCTGATGTCGGGCAAGAGCCTGCTGTCGGCGCGGGTGGGCAGCTCTCCCCTCGACCGCGGAGCCCACGTCCGGTTCGTCGAGGCGAGCGCCGACTGGTACAAGGTCACGACCTCCGACAACCGCACGGGCTGGCTCAAGAAGAGCGCGCTCGAGGAGCGCAATGTCGTCCTCTCCAAGAAGATCGGCGGCGAGGGCGTCCAGGTGTCGCAGCACGAGGTGGAGACCGCCGGGCGCGGCTTCACCAAGGAGGTCGAGGCCGAGTACAAGGGCAGCCGCTCCAATCTGACCCCCGGCTACGCCGCCCTCGACCGCATCGAGAAGCACACGGTCGACCCCCAGGCTGCCAACGGCTTCGCCAAGGAAGGCGAGCTCGCCCACGACGAGAGCGCAGGAGGTGGGCGATGAGGCGGCAGCTGCGGTGGGCGCTGGCGCTGGCGGCGCTGGCGGGCACGGTGGGATGCGCCGATGTGCTCAAGGCGGTGCGCACCGGCCGCCCCGAGGACCTGCTCACCGAGAAGAACGTCAAGACCGTAGTGAAGACTGGCGCCGAGCTGGTGGGCGACATCAAGGACGCGGCCAAGGAGCTCACGCCCGAGAACGAGTACTACCTGGGGCGCTCGGTGTCGGTGAGCATCCTGGCGCGCGCCGACTTCAAGCACTTCGCCTTCGAGAAGGGCAACCCCCGAGGGGACGCCGCCGAGTACGTGGCGCGCGTGGGCTATCTGCTGGCCGCCGCCGCCAGCGAGCTGGTGGACGGCGAGTGCCGGCCGCTGCCCATCGGCGGATGGCACTTCGTGGTCCTCGACGTGGACGCCATCAACGCCTATGGCCTGCCGGGTGGATACGTGTTCGTCACCCGGGGAGCGCTCAAGGCCGCCCGGAACGAGGACGAGCTCGCTGCGGTGATGGCGCACGAGGTCGCGCACGTGCTGCGCGGCCATGGGCTCAAGTCGATCAAGAAGGATCGCTTCGCCAAGGTCTCCTCGAAGTGGTTCAAGAAGGGCGTCGAGTCCCTGGGCGCCGACAAGGTGGCCGCGCTCACCGAGGCGATGTCGGGGTCGATCGACGACATCACGCAGGCGGTGCTGGTGGACGGCTACTCCCGCGACTCGGAGCTCGAGGCCGACGAGCTCGGTCAGGCCATCGCCTCGCGCGCCGGCTACGACCCGAAGGCCATGGCGGCCTTCATCGAGACGATGGCCAAGTCGCAGGCGACCTCGAGCGGAGAGTTCGGCACCACCCACCCCGCCGATGCGGAGCGGGTGGGCAAGCTGCAGGCGAGGCTGGCCAAGTACAAGGGCGCCAAGGCCTCGCCGCCCATCCGCACCGAGCGGTTCCTGGCCGCGACCAAGGTCGCCCGGTGATCATCCGTCAGAAACGAGCCACACCGGGAACTCCGCGAGCAAGTCTCGGGGTTGATTGGGCGCTCCCCGGAGGTGGACCGGTAGCGCATAAACGGCGCCGCTTTTGGCAACTTCGTTGGTAGGCATGGCTCCCATGGATGGATCGCTCCCCGCCGTCGCACTCTCTCCTGCTGACAAAGGGGGGCCTGTCGCGGTCGGCCGACGCCCAGTATTCGCCGCCGGATTACTCGCGGTGGCGGTGCTCGTCGTCGGGCTGCTGACCGTGCCCCAGTATGGGATCACCAGCGACGAGCCCGTGATCTTCCTCGGTGGGGAGTGGAATCTATGGGCCTTGGGGGCAGACGACCCCGGACGCTGGAAGCTCCGCGAGTCTCTGCCTCGGGAGTTCGAGCGCCTCACGAATTGGAGCTTCCACCCTGACGCCGTAGGCCATTGGGCCTTTCCCGGGTTTCCCGGCTTCTTCTGCACCCTCGTTGCGCAAGTCGCCCGGAAGCTTCCCGGCTACGACGTGGTGGACGCCTTCCACGCCGGAATCGTCCTTCTCCATGCCCTGGCGGTATTCGCGTTCGCCGTTTATCTGGCTCGCCTCTTGGGAACCCGCAGAGCCCTGCTCATTGCTGCCCTCTACGCCCTCTATCCCTGTGCAGTCGGCCACTCGCACTACAACGTCAAGGATTGGCCGATGGTCGGGTTCTATGCCCTGACCCTCGTCTCCTTTGCGTGCGGGTTGGTGGAGGACCGGCCTCGCTTCCTCCTGCAGTCCGGCTTCTGGCTCGGGTTGGGGATCTGCTCCAAGGGCAACCTGCTCTTCACCGGGCCCACGTTGGCGATTTGGGCGCCGATCGCGTGGGTGCTGCTCTATCGCAAGCAGCGACGCCCCTCGCGCGCGACGATTGTCGCGCTGCTCACCCTGCCGGTGGTGGCGGCGGTCACCTTCTGGGCTGTCTGGCCCTACCTGCACGTCGGAACGATAGGGGAGCAGGCGACGAAGATCGGCGATGTCTTCGGATACATCCTGGAGCGCGGCCGCAGCGGACGGGAAGGCTTCTCGGCCTACTCCTTCTTCCACATTGCGACGATGACCCCGCCGATCGAACTGATGGGGCTGGCGTTGGCGGCAGTCCTTCCCTTCCAGAGCGGTCGCCGCGATTCGGCGATCGCCGCGCTGGGGTGGGTCTGGTTACTGGTACCGGTGGTACGCATCGCGCTGCCTCACTCCAATTACTACGACGCCAACCGGCATTTCCTGGAGTACATCCCAGCTCTCGCCCTCCTTGCGGGGATGGGCCTCGACGGCGGGCTCCAGCGGCTGGGTCGCCTCGTTGAGCGAAGTCGCCTGCCGGGGCGAACGGCGGTGGTGCCGGCCGGGCTTGCGCTCGTGGTGGGCCTGGCGGCCTGGCCGGTGGTGCAGTACCACCCTTATGAGACGACCTACTACAACGCATTCGTGGGAGGGCTCGGTGGGGCGCAGCGCCGGCAGCTTTCATGGCATTTCTGCGAAGGGATGGAGTTCTGGTGCCCCGATTCGGAGGGCGACTACTGGGGTTTCTCGTTCAAGAACGCCGTGCGCGAGGTCAATCGCGTCGCCGAGCCTGGTGCGAAGCTCCATCCTTGCGGCAATCTCATTGGGCCGCTGACTCGCTGGCAGCCCGTGCGCAAGGATATGCGGATCGTGGGCCGGAACGAGGCGGACTGGTTCATCGTCATTCCTCGCAGACCGTTCTGCAGTGAGGGCGACCGGCGCTACATCGCCCAGAATGCTGAGGTCGTCCATGAGGAGCGACGCGATGGCGGGCTCATCTTCGGTATCTATCGAAGGCGCTAGCAACGCTGTCGCGGCAATATAAGACGGAATGCGTTGCACTTTGCGAGGGAGGCAAATAGTCGGTCGCAGAAACGATGGCCTGGCTTGTCGTTGTGCTGCCGTAGTCCGCGTGTCTTGAGCCGCGGACGGACTCACCAGTCGCCGACTGCGTAGAAGGAGACCGCCAAAGGCGGAGCTGCAGCACGTGCGGAGTTCTCTCCAGAGTGTGTCTTGGCGAGGGTCTGTGGAGCGACTGGGTTGAGTGTGCCGAGCCGGAAGCGTGCGAGTCTGCGCCGGAGTCAGCCCTCTCGATGTGGTTGGATGCGCGAGAGATCGACCCATTTGGAGCGTCATCCTTAATAATTCTTGGGGCTCAGCCGGCCCAGAGTGGGTGGGTACGAGTAAAAGCGGCAACACCTGCTGGCCCCCGCCGCGCATCTGCAGCGGCAGGGATGCGAAGTTCCGAAGCAGCCCTCGAGGCCCGCTTCGTGCTCGAGGTGGTGCGCACCATCCTCCAGACCGCGGTGGCGGCCCGGGTCCCGGTGCATGAGTACCTTGTGACGGGACTGCGCACCTCCGAGGCCGTGGTGAAGCTGCACTCCGAGCGCTTCTCGCCGCGCCCCTGGGCAACGGCGAACCTCGACAGCCAGGCGCCCACCCCGCCGACGAGCTGAGCGCGGCGGACGCCGCGCTGCCCCCCGCGGCTCCTGCCTCCCGGCGGGCCGACGCACGCCACCCGCCAGCGGCCACAGCGCCCGGCGGCGAGCCGGGGACTGGCGACGACCGGGGCACCACGAATCTGCATCGTGCGCAAGGAGGCCTCCGTATCTCAGGGCATCCGAGAGCCGCAAAGGCGAGGGGCTACGTGGCAGGCTCTTGCTGCAGAGTGCAAAAACACCTAAGAAAAGCGCTTTTGTTAGGTGTTTTTATGCGCCATAGCAAGTGGCGTAGCAGCAACCCCTTCATGCGTGACCGTTGGAGAGCAAGCATGGGCGGAAGATGCCTCCAGAGTTCGAGCTTGCCCACGAAGGCCGCTGAGTTGAACGCCGTCTGACCGGGCCACTCGGCAGCGTCTCCTGTGCCGGTGGTGGGGCCGGAGATGTTCATGGAGGCCGGGGCAAACGTGGTCGAGCGGATGGTGCGCCGGGGCGCGCAGGAGACGGCCAGCGAGGAGACCTTGGCGAAGGCGCTCGCTCGAGCGCAGCGCCTTCTTCGGATGGCTGCGCTGCCTACCCCTCCTGCTTCTTCCACTTCAACTGCCAGTCGGGCGGGGCGCCCGCCTCCAAGATCTTCGTGAAGTGACCCGCCCACTGCGGATGCAGCGTCTCGAAGCGCCGGAGAGCGCCGTGCTGGCTTGCTTCGTCCATGTCCCGCCACCGGAGTAGGAGGTCGGGAAGGTTGTGGACTGCGCAGGCGAGGTCGGCGACCTGTGGATCGGTCGACCCGCGAGCTGCGAGCAGGACGGTCTGAAGGAGGTGCATGTACTTTGCGAGCGTCGCCTCATCTGGCAGTTCGTACTTCATCGGGGCCTCGAAGTTCTTCACGGTGAGCGGCCAGCGTCTGTGGCGCGTTCGGCTGCATGGCCGGCATCGTCGAACCGTTCCCAATACTTCCGCACCAAGTCCACCTCCTGACGGGCACCTGGAAGGCGGCCGTTGAGGTGAAGCCAGTAGTACTCAAGGATCGCTTTCGACATGGCGTCGGGTTCTCGGAACCCGAGCGACTCCATGTGCAGCGCGAGGCGCGAGCCCCGCCGCAGCCCCCAGTTGTTGCGAATCCAAAGTCCGAGGCCAAAGTGGTGTTGGATCGTCTCGGTCTGCGATGGCAGTGCGGCGAAGAGCGTCTGCTCCTCCAGCGACATGGTCTTCTTCAGCTCGGCGAAGCAATCATCGAGGTCGGCCGGGACGTAGCCGTGCGACTTGTCGGTCTCCTTGCTCTGAACCCACCCACTCGCGCATCCGAGCAGCGCAGCAGAGGGTGCGAGGAGCCAGATGCCGATGGCCAGAGCGGTGGGGGCTCGAAGCTTCACGCGGGCATCATAGCCCCGGTGTGCCTGAGCTACGCGATGCCGGTCAGGGCCAAGAAGGAGCGGCGAGATGCCCGCTTCCTGCTCAACGAGCCTGCTACCTGTTCGGCCTGCGCTGCCCGGCGTACCCCGGACCACCACGAGCAGGGCCAGGGCGATCTTCCGGGTGAGCGGCGATTTGGGGGTGCGAATGATGACGGTCATGGGCACCTACGAGTCCAAGTCGGCCGTGGTTCGGGTCGTCCGCTGCTTACGGGCCTTCTTGGTGATGGTGTGCCCGGCTCGCTCGGCCATCTCGCTGCCCAATGCCTCCAGGCTCGGGGGCGTCCTGAGCCGGAGCAGCCCCCAGGGGTAGAAGGCCCGCGCCCGCGATGACTTCCTGCTATTCGCTCGTTCACCCGGTTCCCCTCGCCTGCGCAGTCCACAACCTTCCC
>JACRCT010001220.1 GCA_016218885.1 Deltaproteobacteria bacterium
ATCGTGACCGGGATGGGCGGGTGGAACCCGGTGAGGGGCCCGGCCGTCTCGAGCCTGGCGAGCGAGCGCGATTCGGAGCCGTCCAGGAGGATCATCGTCGCCGCGACGAGGAGCGTGACCTCCTGGCCCTGGGGGCGGACGTATTGGCCCTGGCAGACGAAGCGCGTGCTGTCGTCGGATGGGGCGCAGGAGGTGGCGGCGCCGAAGAAGCTCATCGAGTACGACTCGTTCGAGGTGACCCAGAAGTACCCGGTGGAGGTGAGCCCCAGCGGGCCGTCGTCGCCGCCGGGGATCTCCAGCTCGAGCGTCAGGTCCGTGGGCGTCAACTCGATGGCCTCCTCGCCGACGTCGACCGTGGTGTCGTGCTCGACTGCCGGGACGTCCAGCTGGCGAAAGTGGAAGAAGGTCTGGCTCGTGTAGCGCAAGGGCATCGGGACCGACAGGAAGTCCATCGCCACGAGCGAGAAGGGCGCTGCCCTGTGGACCCTCACCGAGTAGGTGGGCCGGCTCCCCTGCGAGCTGGTGCCGTACACCGTCGGGGCGACGACCGCCTCGTGGCCAGGGGCCAGGGCCGGGAGGTCGCCCGAGATGGTCACGAACGCTCCGCTCGAGGCGCTGGCCGACAGGAAGACCGGGAAGTCCGCGGCCAGCTGGGCCTGCGCCTTGGAGAGCGTTCCGCGGTAGCGAGCGAGCGTCGTCGGGTCCACCCCGACCATCGAGCGGTACGCGAAGCCAGCTGCCGCGATCGACACCACCACCTGTCCCCGCGACCAGTCGGGCCAGGGCAGGCTCACCCTACCGTCGGCGTCGGTCTGCCCTTCAGCGAGCTTGACCCCGCCCTGCTCGAGCACGACCGCGGCCTGGGCGACGGGAGGCGGCACCCTCCCCACCGTGCCGAAGACCCCCACCCGCAGCTCGGTGGGGCCAGCGTCGGGGGGGGGCGCGCTCGCATCGACACCCGCATCGACACCCGCGTCGACCCCGGGCGTCGCCGCGTCGAGAAGAGCCGCCTCGGCGTCGACGCCCAGGGGGCTGGCGTCCATCCCGGACGAGGGGTCGCTCGAGCCGCACGCCGCGAGGAGCGCCGCAACGAGCGCTGCCGGGCCAAAAGCGAGGTTCCTCATGGCGCCTCCTTCGAAGTCGAAGGAGACGAAGCTATTCGCGGGACCTCACGGCTTCCTCACCCGCCTGTCACGAGGAGGTCATCGGGTGTTGCTCGGCCCTCTCGCCAGAAGCGGTAGCCCACACCTCGCACGGTGAGGAAGTGCCGGGGATTGGCGGGGTCCGGCTCCAGCTTCTGGCGGAGGCGACTGACGAAGTTGTCGAGCGTGCGGTCGGTGCCCTGGTAGTCGTAGCCCCAGACCCTTCGGATGATCTCCTCGCGCGCCAGCGCCTCGCCCTCGCGCAGCAGGAAGAGCCGCAGCAGGTCGAACTCGCGCGAGGTGAGCTCGACGGGCTGTCCGCGCACCGTGACCAGCCGCCCGGCGAGGTCCACCTCGGCCTCGCCGAACTGCGTCCGCTCGACGCGCCGTTCGCCCTGCTGCCGACGTCGCAGGACGGTCCGGATGCGCGCCAACAGCTCCGCCAGGCCGAACGGCTTGACCACGTAGTCGTCGGCCCCCAGGTCGAGGCCTCGGACCTTGTCGACCTCCTCGCCTTTCGCGGTGAGCAGGATGACCGGGACGTCCACCTCCAGCCGTCGCAGCTCGCGCAGCACCTCGAAGCCGTTCATCCGCGGCAGCATCACGTCGAGCAGCACCAGATCCGGCTGCTCGTCGACGGCGAAGCGCAGGCCCAGCTCCCCGTCGGCGACGACCTCCACCGAGTACCCTTCGAAGACGAGGTTCTGCTTGAGCCCGCGGGCGATCGACGGGTCGTCCTCGACCACCAGGATGCTCTCCATCACCGCTCCTTCGCCGTCGCCGGCAGCCGCACCGTGAAGGTGCTCCCGCGCCCGGGCTCGCTCTGAACGACCACCCTGCCGCCGTGGGCGTCCACGATGTGCCGCACCAGCGACAGCCCGATGCCGCAGCCTCCGACCTCGGCGGTCCGCGGGCAGTCCACCCGGAAGAACTTCTCGAAGATCCGCGCCTGGTCGCCCCGCCCGATGCCGATGCCCCGGTCGGCGACCGACAGCTCTACCCCGCCGTCGTACCGGTCGGTCGCGACCTCAATCCACCGGATGTCAGGGCTGTACTTGATGGCGTTGGTCATCAGGTTGATGAGCACCTCGACGATGGCGTCGCGGTCGACCCTCGCCGTCGGCGCCTCGGGGGAGAGCCGCTTCTCGACCGTGAACCCGTCCTGCTCGACGAGCGGACGGCAGGCGTCGAGCGCCTGTTGCACCAGGTCGGCCAGGGGTTCCTCCTTCATCACATACGCGTGGCGGCCGGCCTCCATCCGCGAGAAGTCGAGGATGCGCTGCGTGAGGCGCGAGAGACGCTCGGTCTCCCTGGCGATGACCTCGAGGCACTCGCGCTCCTCGTCGCGGCTCTTCACCCGGCCCAGGAGGAGCGTCTCGGTGAACATGCGGATGGAGGTGAGCGGCGTGCGCAGGTCGTGCGAGACGCTGGAGACGAAGTCGACCTTGAGGCGTGACTGTCGCGCCTCGCGAGTGATCGACCGGACGGTGTAGACGATACCGGCCACCAGACAACCGGCGACCAGCACCAGCGCCCACAGGTACAGCAGCGAGCGGCGCGTCTGCAGGTTGATGGCGCGCTCTCTGTCGGTCGGGACCAGCGAGAGGGCCCAGGCGAGCCCCGACTTCTTCATCAGCGCCTCGGCCATCACCGCGGCGTCCAGCTTGTCTGCGTCGACAGTCGGGTCGTGCCACCACGGCGGCCGCCGCACCGGGTAGAGGATGGCCTCGGTCGGCCCGGCCAGGTCGGACTGCGGCAGGCCCGCCGTGAGCATCTGGTCGAAGGAGGTGGGGACCAGCTCGAGGCCGATGAGCGTTCCTCCCTTCGAGGTCGTCAACGCGAGCCTCGCCCAGTTGTCGTTCGCCGTGGGGACCGTCGCTGGGGCGGCGTCTCGCTGGTGCGCGAGCCGCTTCATGTAGACGAGGAGGGACGCTCGCTCGGCCCTGGTCAGGAGCATCTGGCGGAGCACGCGGGCGTCGGTGCGCCGCAGCGCTACCAGCCGCGCCGCGGCGTCGCGGGCCACGAGCTCCTGCAGCCACGGCGAGCCCTCTTGCGTCGGAGCCGCGAGCGCGCGCAGGACCTCGCGCGCCTCGGCGACGAAGGCGTCTGGGCTCGCCTGCCGTGAGGGGGACCGCGAGCGCAGCCGACGGGCCGGGGCCGTGAGAGGATCGGAGGCGAGGTGCGCGCACTCGCCGACGAGCCCGGCTTCCCATTCAGCGGCGCTCGCGGCCTGGCACGCGAGCCACGCCCAACGAGCGAGGCAGTGGCCGGGCGCGTCGGAGCTGGCGATTGGGGGGTACCGGTCGCAGGCGCCCTTGTCCTCGTGGCCGAGCTCGTGCTCCAGGGCCTCGCGCAGCGGCGCGGGCATCGGGCTGGTCGGGTCCTCGCCGGTAGAAGGGCGGGGCAAGAGCAGCGTTCCCTGCTCGTCGACGACGAAGTAGCTCACCGCGAACGGCGCGAAGGCCGCCGCGCTCAGGTCGGGGGGCGTCTGGCCGCCCTGCTCGGCGCCCTGGGCCCACGCCGCGAGACTTGGGAGCTGTGCCCCGGCCTGCGCCAGCATCTCGTCCATGGTGGCGTTGAACCGCTCGGCCGTCTTCGCGACTACGGGGCGGAACTGCCTCTCCAGCCGCGCCTTGCTCGCTGACTCCTCGTTGCTCACCGCGACCGCGCCCAGCCCCGTGAGCAGGAGGCTCGGCAGGGCGACGGTGAGCGTCACGAGCAGCAAGACGTTGCGCGCCCGCTCGCCGCTGGGATCCATGCCACGAGCATACCGGACCCCATGTCACCGGCGTGTCACGAAGAGCGCTGGGAGGGGGCGGCCGTGCTCGAGGCCCGGCGAGCACCGTTCGCGACGCCGGCCGTGGACCACGAGGCTCAGGGAACGGACATCATCGCATTGGAGACCTTGCGGGCGACCTTGACGGCGCAGCCGGCGAAGTGGGCCGCCTGCTCGCTCGCCTGGGGCTCGCCCTTGGAGCAGAGCGGTGCCGTGGTCGGGGCAGGGTCTTGCCCCTTGCTCCAGTACTGGTTCCAGCAGTCGACGAACGCCGTGGCGGGCGTGCCCACCGAGAGGACGAAGTCCTGCATCATGTTGTGGGGGATGGCGGGCGAGCCCTGGCACTCGGCGCGCAGGAACACCGGGTCGCTCTGGATGTAGCCGGTGAACACGCTCCATCCTTGCTGCTTGGGGGCGTGGGCCGACAGCTCGGGGGTGGCCTTCAGCCGGAAGAAGGTCTCCACCGACATGCAGGTCGGCCAGAACTGCTGCGGGAAGCGCGAGGGTGGGACGTCCTTGTCGAAGTAGGCGCCGAACTGGCGGCGGAGGAAGGCGAGCAGGTTGTCGGCGATGGCGTCGCCCACGGCCGGGAAGACGTAGCCGAGCACGGCCGGTACGCCGACCTCCCTCAAGGCATGGCCGAAGTTCTCGACTTCGCCGTTGACGTCGAGGTTGAAGGTCCAGCCGTCGTCCCCTTCGACCAGACCGTAGTTGAAGGAGAGCAGGGCCCAGCACTCGTTCAGGATCCAGGCCTGCTGGGTGGCGGGGCGATACACCCGCTTGAAGAGCAGGGGCGTCCAACGGACCTTGTCCTTGCCGCTGCCTTCGAGCCCGCGGAGCAGCAGCCCCTGCTTCCAGGCGTCCTCGTAGCGCGTGCCGTCCTCGAGGCGCTTCTCGTCATCCCAGACCTCGGGGGTGATGATGCTGAGCAGGACCTTGCCTCCCGTGCGCTTGAACTGCTTGGGGCCGGGCCTCGCCCCGTGGCCGTTGAGGATGACGTAGGTGTAGCTCTTGAGGGTCCCCGCGAAGTTGGTGGCGTTGATCTCGTCGTTCAGGAAGATGCGGACGTCGAACTCGGCGGCCTGGCCCATCTTCTCTATCCGCTGCCAGAGCGGCAGGCCGTCGATGTCCGTGGTCGAGGGCCAGGTCCTCTGCGTGTCGACCGCGGCCTCCGCCTGCTGGAAGTCGACGATGGCGATCGAGCCGCGCGCCGGGCAGTCCGCCGGCGTGTCGTTCTGGAAGGTGGAGTCGTTGTCCGCGGCGGCCTTGAACTGGGTGGCGTAGGTGCTGCTCTTCTGCAGTTCGCGAGCGCCCGAGCTCACCTCGGGGGCCTTCCAGCCC
>JACRCT010001221.1 GCA_016218885.1 Deltaproteobacteria bacterium
CGAGGCTGAGGGGCCGCCGCCCGCCGCGCCTCATGCCCCCCAGACGACAGCAGCCTTGGACAAGTGGGCCAGACGTCTCGAGGGCGACTACTACGCGCTGCTGTCGCTGGACCACGACGCCGAGCGCAACGAGGCCTTCGGGCGCGGCCGCCGCTGCGTCGCCGAGCTCGAAGCGCTCCTCGCGCTGCCGCTCTCCGAGGACCAGCGTGCGGCGGTTTCCAGCGCTCGCGCCCGCATCGACCAGGCCTTGGCCGAGTTTGCCTCGCCCGCCCAGCGCGCGGCCTACGACGCCACCATCGGCAACTTCCGGGGCATCCTGCGCTGCATGAGCGAGGGGCTCCGGCTCGACGAGCTGCGGCAGCTGCGCGGCAAGCACCTGTCGACCCGCCCCCGCAACGAGACCGCGGCCATGCTCAAGGCCGTCTCCGCCATCGCCCATCTCAAGAGCGGCCAGCTTCAGACCGCTCTCGCCGAATACGAGGCTGCGTTGGCGCTCGACCCTCTGAACCGCGAGCTGTTTGGGGCCTACATCCCGCTCAAGCGTCGGCTCACGCGCGAACGCGAGGAAGGATCTTGAACCCCATGACGAGCCTCTTGCTCTCGGTCCTGGCGCGAATGCACCGCGGGGCCTCGTTCGCTGACTTTGAGGCCGCCCACCCTCACCGCTGGCTCGTGTGGGAGCCTGGAGCCTGGAAGCCGCCTTCGAAGACCGGCGAGACCTTGACCGCTCTTTGCCCCTCGAGCCCTCTTCCGGCCTTGGGTGAAGCCCTGACCCTGGCTCTGAGGATCCGTCCGGGCGGTTCGGGGCAGCTCTCCCTCGGGCGTGCCCCTGGCAGCGACTTGGAAATCAACGACGCCACGCTCTCGAGCGTGCACCTCGTGTTCATGCAGACTGACGCCCATCGCTGGACCGCTCGCGACGCCCACTCGCGCAACGGCAGCTGGCTCAACGGGACCGCCATGGAGCCCGGCTCACCCCACCTGCTCGAGAACGGAGCGCGCATTCAAGCTGCACAGGTGTGCCTGACGTTCTACGAGCCCAGAGGCCTGTTCGCCCGGTTGCAGGCCCATCCCAGCTATCTGGTCGCCGCGCAGTTGCAGCCTTAGAACGTGAGCACTGGGGGGGGAGCTCATTGCTCCTCTTTTTTCTGGGCCGCCTGCAGGGGATCGAGCTCCTGGGGGATCGAGAAGAGCTCAGGGCTGGGCTCGCGCATCGGGATGCCGCGCTCCCAGGCAAAGCGCTCGGCCGCCTCGATGCGCTCCATCACCGGCGGGTGGGAGGCGATGAGGTAGCGCACCCAGGCCGGCGGATGGACGTCCGCGAGGTTGGAGCGGGCGAGCTTGACCTGCATGGCGCGGAATGCCTCCGGCTGCTCGAGGAGCTCGAAGGCGTACTGGTCCGCGCGTCGCTCCAGGTGGCGCCCATAGGCCGCGGCCACCGGATCGGTCCCGAAGCTCACCAGCCATTGGAGGAAGAAGACCATCGGCAGGCTGGCGACATCCCGGTCGTCGTCGAAGCCGAAGCGTCGCCTACGCCCCAGGCGCCGCAGGGCCCACGCCAAGGCCCACAGCATCGGCACCAGCGCCAAGCTGGCGTAGACTAGGCGCCCCGGAGATCTGTCACGAAGGTGCCCCAGCTCGTGGGCGACGGCGTTGGCGATCTCGTCGGGCGTCATCAGCCTGATCAGGGTGTCCCAGAGCACGATGCGCCGGGTCGGCCCCTCCCCGGCGATGTAGGCGTTGGTCCGGCGCGTCACGTCGCTGCGCGTCTCCTGGAAGATGTCCTCGTACTCGACCTTCGCCTTCTCGAGCACTTCGACGACGCGCTCCTTGACCGGGCCCTCAGCGAGCCGCTCGTGGCGGAAATAGATCTGCGCGTGCAAGGGGTCGAGCAAGCCCCCCAGCGCGAAGATGCCGACCGCGCCCGGAACCCCTAGGAGCAGCCACCAGTTCCGGCGACGACGCGCGAGACCGTAGAGCCCGAAGGAGAGCATCGACAGCATTACCGCTTCCCCCACCAGCGCCTTGAGGCTGTCCCAGAGCCAGCGCCACAGCGGCTCGACCGAGGTCCCGTGGGCGTGCTCGTACCACCAGCTGAAGTAGAACGCCGACGGCAGGTTGAGGGTCACCTGGATGCCGAGGTAGGCCAAGGTGAAGAGCAGGGCGCCGCCCCAGGTCCCGTCGCCCCACAGAAGCCCCAGCCCCTTCCCCATCCGCGGCAGCAGAGCGAGCTTCCCCAGCGACTCGCCCCAGCCCGCCGCGACCGCCTCGCAGCGCAGCTTGAGCCGGCGGTTGAGCCGCCAGCCCATGAAGACGATGGCGAAGGCGAGGTAGACGAGGTTGGAGGCCAACAGGTTCCAGCGCAGCGGCGCCTTGAAGTGGTCGTGCCGGTGGACCACGTCGGCCGTGAAGTAGCGCAGGACCTCGGGCTCCACCTCGCGCGACCCGCACGCGGCCAGGAGCCCGGCGACGACACACAGAAGGATCGGGAACCCGGTGGCGGTTCGAGAGGAGCGGCAGACCGACATGAGGGGTGATGATACCCCGCGGCCGAGCAGCCGACTCCAATCGCGCTACGAGGTGGGCTTGGAGACGTCCTGGGACTCGGTCCCGACGGGGGACGCCGCCGGCTCCTCGGGCGTCTCCCGCAGGATCTGCTTGAGGCGATCGAGGCTCTCCTGGGTCTTGGCCACGAAGGGGTTCTCGGCGCCAATGCGCTCGGCGGCGGCGAGGGTGCGCTCGTAGATCGTCATGGCCTTGGTCACCAGCACCCGCACCTTCTTGTGCAGCTCCTCGCGGTAGATCTTGGCCTGCTCCTCGTCGAGGCCGGGCGGGACCTTGGCGAGGGTCATGGCGTCGTAGAGGGACTCATAGAGCGCGCCGATGCGAAAGCCCGCTGCGGTCGCCCACTGCCCGTCGCCGATGCGGATGGTGCGCAGGAAGTGTCCCTGCGCCGAGAGGAGGAACTCGCACTTGCTCTCCAGATCCTTGCCGAGCTTGTCCTCGCCCTGCTCGGGGTCGAGCTCCACCCGCTCGAAGAAGACCCGGTAGATCTCTCCGAGGAAGAACTGGGCCTGACCGGGGAAGTACTCGTCGAGCCGCTCCGACTCCTTCTTCTCCCCCCAGAACGTCAGTGACTCGCGCAGCGCCCGCTCGGCCCCATCGAGGTCGCCGCTCTCGAGCAGGCAGATGCCGCGGTGAACCTTGGCCTGCAACCGGTCCTGCGCCGGGACGTCCTCGCGCGCCGCGACGGTCGAGAGGATCTCCACCGCGGGAAGGTACTCGTCGAGGTGGTAGTAGCACTCCGCGGCGCGGAAGGAGGCGTCGAGCGCGTCGCCCGAGCCCTTGGCCGGGTCCATCAACGGCCGGAAGCGCTCCAGGGCCTCGGCCCACTTCCCCAGCCGCTCCAGCGCGAGGCCGGCGTTGAAGGCAGCGGAGTCGTGGTGCTTGGAGGCCGGGAAGTTGTCCGCCAGGCGCAGGAAGCAGCGCGAAGCCTTCTCATAGTCGGCGGCCGCGAAGGCACTGGTGCCCAACGCGAAGAGCTCCTCGTCGTTGAGCTGCGCCAGCTCCATCTCGGGAGTCACGAGGACCGGATCGAACTGCAGCACCTCCGGGCCGTCCTTGCTCCCCGCCCGGGAGGTCGAAGAGGTGGTGGCGCAGGAGCAAGCGAGCAACGCGGCAAGGGAGACGGTCGAGAGCAGAGCGCGCATGGTATCAAGGGAGGTGTGCAGGGGCCCCAGCGCTATCTGGGGAACACATCCACCTCATTCTGGCCTCCTGGTAGTCAAGGGACAACAGGACGCCCCAACAGGTTCCGCTAGGCCCCCACGGTCTGCACCCACACCTTGCGGCGGCGCGGTCCATCGAACTCGCAGAAGAAGATCGACTGCCAGGTGCCGAGCTGAGTCTGGCCGTCCTCGACGATGGCCGTGACCGAGGGCCCCACCAGGGAGGTCTTGGTGTGGGCGTCGGAGTTGCCCTCGGAGTGCCGGAAGCCCTCGTTGGGGACGGCGCGCTCGAGGGCCATGAGCAGGTCAGTGCGAACGTCGGGATCGGCGTTCTCGTTGATGGTGATCGCCGCGGTCGTGTGGGGGCAGTAGACGACCACCAGACCGCTCTTCAAGCCGGCTGCCCGAACGGCGTCCTGGACCTTGGACGTCACGTCGACGAGTTCGCAGCGGCGGGTGGTGGAGATCTCGAAGGTGGTGCGCGGCATGGTCAGGCCCCCTCCTCTAGAAGAGGCGTTGGGAAGGTAGGGCCGCCTCAGGCGAAGAGGTGGCGGTTGAGGTCTCTCAGACCGGCGACGTCGTGCACGTCGGTGTCGAAGCGCGGCACGCTGATCAGGGGCGTCGGGGCACAGGCCTGGGCCAGCCGGCGCACCTCGGCCTGGTCGAGCTCGGCGAGCAGCTGCGCGTCGTGGAGCGCCCGCGCCAGCCGCTCACGGGGGCTGGCGGAAGAGCTGCCGCCCGCCCCCGCCAGAAGCTCGGCGAGCGCGTCGAGCTGCGCGGGCGAAAGCTCGCCTGCGCCCCCGAGGGCCTGGTGGACTCGGTTGGCCACCACCGAGGCGATGGGCATGCCGTTCTGCCGCAGCAAGGTGTGGAAGTAGATGGCCTCGTCGACGGTGAGCGTGCTGGGGCTGGTCACGAGCACGAACGCCGAGCGCGGCGAGGCGAGCATCTCCTTGACCTGCGCCGCCCGCTCCTTGAAGACGTCGTACATCGGCGCCAGGCAGAGCAGGAACTCGGACAGCTCCTGCAGGACCTCCATGCCGGTGAAGCGCGAGAGCGTCTTCACGAAGTAGCCGCCGGTGAGGTTGAACATCTTCAGCCCCACCCGGCCCGCCTTGAGCGCCGGGGCGAGCATCCAGCGCACCTTCTCGTCCCCGAAGAAGTCGAGCACCCGGTTGGGCGCGTCGAGGAAGTCCAGGGCGTTGGCGGTGGGCGGGGTGTCCAGGACCAAGAGGTCGTAGTCGCGGCTCTCGGCGAGCTCGACCAGCTTCTCCATCGCCACGTACTCCTGGCTGCCCACCAGCGCCGAGGAGAGCTGCTGGTAGAAGCGGCTGCCCAGGATGGCGTCGCGGCGCTCGGGCGGAGCGTGGCGCAGGATGAAGTCGTCCCAGCTGCGCTTGAGGTCGAGCATCATCGCGAAGAGCTCGCCCTTGGCCACGACCCCCGCGGCAGCGAGCTTGTCCGGCGGCACGCGCGTCTCGACGTTGCCCAGCTCGGTGAGCCCCAGCGAGTTCGCGAGCCGGCGCGCAGGGTCGATGGTACAGACCACCACTTTGCGCCCCTCGGCGGCGGCCTGCAGGCCAAGCGCGGCGGCGATGGTGGTCTTGCCCACGCCGCCGGAGCCCACGCAGATGAGCACCCGCTTGTCGGCGATGAGGGGACCCAAGACGCTCACGCGCTCTCCACGATCTGTGAGATCTGCTCGATCTCGGCGCGGCCGAAGCGGCGAGTGAACAGGAAGGGCAGGAGGATCGGCGGCAGCTCAGTGTCCACCGCGAGCTTGTTCGCGTAGCGCTCGGACAACTCGGCGCGCAGCTCCCGGGAGAGAACCGCCTGCGCCGCGTCCGCGAGCGGCCCGGGGGCCCCGCGCAGGCGCTCGCGCTCCTCGGGCGAGAAGCGGGGGCGCACGTACCCGTTCAGGAAGAGCGCCGCCGGGGGGGTGCCGACGACGTCGCGCAGCTGGCGGTTGAGCTCGATGGCCTCGTTGACGGGCATCGCCTCGGGAAGGGAGACCAGCGCCACCGCGGTGCGCCGCGGGTCGATCAAGGTCTGGTGCATCTTGTGCGCCTCGTCGGCCATGGGACCCGAGGGCATGCTGGTGGCGAGCACCTGCGGCAGGCGCAGCAGCAGCAGCCCGTGGCCGGTGGCGGGGGCGTCCAGGACCACCAGGTCCCAACGTGGCCGCCCGTCCGGGAGCGTCTCGTTGACGTGGTAGAGGATCTTGCCCAGCATCACCAACTGCGCGAGCGAGGGCACCGCGCGCAGGAAGTAGCGCACCATGCGGTTCTCGAAGACCGCGTTGTAGATGGAGCGGAACTTCAGGATCATCAGCGCGTATTCGCGCATCGCCGCCCGCGGCTCCACGTTGACCGCGTCGATGTTCGCCTCGAGCTGCCCGATCTCATGCCCCACCGGCCGGCGCTCGAGCAGGACGCTCACCCGTTCTCGGGCGTTCACCTCCGCGACCAGGACGCGCTTGCCCTTGCGCGCGCCGGCAAGCGCCAGCCCCGCGGCCACGGTGCTCTTGCCTACCCCGCCCTTGCCGATGACGACGATGAGGCGCCTGTCGAGGAGCGACGGCATCGCGCGCATCAGAAGCATCCGCCCTGGAGGGTGTCAACGGTCTGCTGTTGGGTCCATCTCGCCGGGGAGGTCAGCCGGCAGGGGCTTCACTCGCCGAACGCCCGTGCCCATCCTCCACCAGTGGCCGAGCAGAGGCGCGAAGCGGGTGGCGATCGCGATGGCCCCGCTCTTTCTGGCGGCGACCCGCTCGCGAAGCTGCTCTGGACGTTCCGCCGGGAGATCGGTGCCCAGCGAGGGCGCCTCACCCTGGCCGGGCTGCTCGTCATCTCCCAGGTCGCCGCCGAGCTCATCCTCCCCTGGCCGCTCAAGGTGGTGGTCGACAACGTCATCCGCGGCAAGCCCCTCACGGGGCCTCTGGCCCAGGCGCTGGGCCCCGTCGCAGGCCAGCCCTATCGGCTTCTGGCCGCGATGCTCTGCGCCATCGTGCTGCTGGCCATCGCCAATGCCCTGCTCGAGTACCGGGGCACCTCGCAGCTCGTGAGGGTCGGCCAGGCGCTGGTGCTCGCCATCCGCCAGCGGGTCTACGCACACCTGCAGCGGCTCTCGTTCGCCTTCCACACCCGGCAACCCGTGGGCGACCTGACCGCGCGCGTGACCACCGACGTCAACGCGCTGCAGGAGCTGTTCGCGAGCGGCTTGCGGCACCTGGCCGCCAATGGCCTCGTCCTGCTGGGGATGCTCGCGGTCATGCTCTACGTGGACTGGCGCTTCACCTTCGCCGCCCTGGCCGTACTCCCTGCCCTCGGCTGGCTGATCCTGCGCTTCAAGCCCCGGGTCAAGCGGGCGACGCGCGCCGCCAAGCGCAAGGAGCGCGAGATGGCGAGCCTGGCGCAAGAGACGCTGGTCTCGTACCGGGTGGTGCAGGCCTTCTCCGCCGAAGACTTCGAGGACCAGCGCTTCGCGGCCCAGGGCGAGCTGGCGATGGCCGCACGGGTGGAGGCCGGGGTGCTCCAGGCCCGCTTCGCCCCCAGCGTCGAGCTCACCTTGGCCCTGGGGACGGCGGCGGCGGTCGGACTCGGCGCCTGGCGGTCCCTCGAAGGGACGCTCTCGGTGGGGACGCTCCTGGTCTTCCTGAGCTACCTCAAGTCGATGTACTCGCCCATGAAGCAGCTGGCCAAGGCGGGGACCCAGCTGGCCAACGCCTCGGTCTCTGCCGAGCTGGTGCTCGAGCTGCTCGAGGCCGAGGAGAGGCCCGCGGAGCGACGCGACGCCCGCCCCGCGCCCCGCTTCCGCGGGGAGCTGGGCTTCGACCACGTCGGGTTCTCCTACCGCCCTGGGGCCGTGGCGCTCGCCGACGTGAGCCTGGCGATCGCGCCCGGCCAGCATTGCGTGATCGTGGGGCGCACCGGCGCGGGCAAGTCGACCCTGGTCTCGCTCCTGCCACGCTTCGCCGATCCCCAGGCCGGGGCTGTGCTGATCGACGGGCTGGACGTGCGCTCGTTCACCCTCAGGAGCCTCCGCGAGCAGATCGCCGTCGTGCCCCAGGAGGCGATGCTCTTCCGCATGAGCGTGCAGGCCAACATCGCCTATGCCAGGCCGGGCGCCTCCCGGGAGCAGGTGCTGGCCGCCGCGCGAGCAGCCAACGCCCACGAGTTCATCGTGCAGCTTGCCCACAGCTACGACACCGTGCTCGACGAGCGGGGAGGCAACCTGTCGGGCGGTCAGCGCCAGAGGCTGACTCTGGCCCGCGCCTTCCTGCGCGACGCGCCGATCCTCTTGCTCGACGAGCCGACGACCGGGCTCGACCTCGCCTCCGAGGCGCTGGTGCTCGAGGCGCTGGAGCGGCTGCGCAGAGGGCGCACCACGCTGACCATCGCCCACCGGCTCGCGACCATCGAGCGGGCCGACCTGATCGCCGTGCTCGACGCCGGGCGGCTGGTGGACTCGGGAACGCATGCGGAGCTGGTCGGCCGCTGCCGCCTCTACCGCGATCTGTACGAGAAGCACTCCACCGCGCCGGAGGGCGCGCAGGCGGTTTGACCTTGGGCTCGGAGGGTCGCCTGGGGCGCCGCCGACCCCCGCGTACCGTCCACCGGAGCACAATCCGCGTAGGCAGAGCGCCCCTTCCTTTGTTAGAAAACGGTACGGGGAGTGGTCAACGCGAGCGTTCGAGATGGCGACAGGTACGGCAGTCGTTCCGCTGAGGTCGTTCAAGCTTTCCTGGGCAATGTCGCCCGAGCGTGTGCCGCGCGAGGTCTTGCCTCCTGAAGGCGAGCCGGGCGAAGTCGAGTGGCAGCTCCAGCTGGAAGGGAGCGCACCGCCCATTCGCGTGGTCTTCAACGCCCGGAACTACCGGCGGATGATCCGCGAGCTGGACGAGAACAAGGGCAACGTGATGCTCACCCTGCAGGGCTACCTGACCGGTGGCCCGGAAGGCTTGTTCCTGGATCGGGCAGGCTTCCGGGTGGAGCGTCGCATGTCCAAGCCGGGTGGCGCGCCGGGCGCCAGGCCTTCGAGCCCCAGGCCCGCGCCTCCCAGGCCTCAAGGTCCCGCGGTGGAAGTCGTGCGGCGGCTGAAGTAGAGGCAGCGAAGGCCGGAGGGCGAGCTATCGCCGGGTCCGCCTCGCTCGGCGCCTTCTTCGCCGGGCAGCGCGCCGCCTCGCGACGAGTCTGCCCTGCGACAGGAGCCGGGGGTCGAGGATCTTCCTGGTCGCGGTGTTCATGCGAGCGATCTCACCTGCCCGCAGGAGAGTCAGGCGCGGCCTGTGCGAGCTCACGCCGCTCGGCGCGGCCGGCGAGCAACGCGTACAGCGACGGGAGCACCAGCAGGGTCAGCGCGGTGGAGGTCACCAGGCCGCCCATGACCACCACGGCGAGCGGCTTCTGGATGTCCGCGCCCGAGCCGGTCGCGTAGAGCATCGGAAGGTGACCGATGAAGCTGGTGAGGGCGGTCATCAAGAGCGGTCGGAACCGAAGCGCGCATCCCTTGCGCACCGTCTGGGCGACGCTCTCCCCGCGCTCCTTGAGCTGGCGGAAGAACGCCACCAGCACGACGCCGTTCTGCACCGCGATTCCGAGCAGGACGATGAAGGCGATTGCCGCCGAGACTGACAAAGGTACCCCGAAGAGGACGACGGCGATGACTCCGCCGACGAGCGCGAAGGGGAGATTGAGCAGCACCAGGAGCGAATGGCCGACCGAGCCCAGAGCCATGTAGAGCAGCACCAGGATGAGCAACAGCGCGATCGGGACCACGATGGAGAGCTGGCGCATGGCGCGCTGCTGGTTCTCGAATTGCCCGCCCAGCTCCACAAAGTAGCCGGGCGGCAGCTCCTTCTGGAGCGGCGCCAAACCGGCTTGGACCTCCTCGACGAAGCTTCCGAGGTCCCGGCCCCGCACGTTGGCCTCCACGACGACCCGGCGCATGCCGTTCTCGCGGCTGACCTGTGCAGGAGCCTCGACGAGCGAGACCTTCGCGAGCTGGCCCAAGGGCACCCGCTCCCCAGTGGGCGCCGCGATGAGCAGCTGCTCGATCGCGGGGATATCCGCTCGAGCCGCCTCCGGAAACCGCACGACCACTGCGAAGCGGCGCTGCCCCTCGACGAGGGTCGACGCCTTGCGACCAGCGATCGCCGTCTCGAGGGCGTCGTTGATGTCTGCCACGTTGATGCCGTATCGAGCTACGGCCTCGCGATCGATCTCCGCGTCGTACTGGCTCATGCCTGAGATCTGCTCGACCTTGACGTCCTCCGCCCCGCGGACCTTCAAGAGCACCGCAGCGGCCTGATCGGCGTAGGCCTTGAGCGCGTCCAGGTCGGGGCCGAAGACCTTGACCGCGAGATCGCTCTTCACTCCCGAGATCAGCTCGTTGACGCGCAACGCGATCGGCTGGGTGAACGAGAACCGCAGCCCGGGGATCTGGGACAAGTCGCCCTGCATCGCACGGGTGAGATCGGCCTTGTCGCGGCCGGTCCCCCACTGCCTGCGCGGCTTGAGCATGATGAAGATGTCGGTCTGCTCGGGCCCCATCGGGTCTTCGGAGATCTCCGCGCGGCCGGTCTTGCTGACGACCGTCTCGACCTCCGGGAACCTGCGCAACCGTTTCTCCATGAAGTCGGCGACCTTCACCGAGCCATCGAGAGCAGCGTTGGGCAAGCGCACCACGTTGACGGCGATCGAGCCCTCGTCGAGCGGGGGCATGAACTCGGTGCCGATGAACGGAGTGAGGGCTGCGGCTGCGACCAGGAGCGCGACCGACGCTCCGAGGGTGAAGCGGGGGTGTTGAACCGCCTTCTCGAGCAACCCGAGGTAGCCCTGATGAAGGCGGCGGATGAACCCGAACTCGCGTTCGGGGACCTGCCTGAGCACGAGCTCGGAAAGCGCCGGCACGACGGTGAGGGCCACGATCAGCGAGATCAGCAGGGCGATCAGCATCGTCAGCGCGAGGGGGCCGAACATCTTCCCCTCGATCCCCTGCAGCGTGAACAACGGCACGAGGA
>JACRCT010001222.1 GCA_016218885.1 Deltaproteobacteria bacterium
AAGGCCGGGACCAAGCTCCCCGACGTCTACGAGAAGATCACCAGCATGGCCCCGCCCAAGCCCACGCTGGCGATCGGCGGCTCGCCAGTGAAGGGCTCGAAGAACGCCCAGGTGAAGGTCTTCGAGTTCTCCGACTTCCAGTGCCACTTCTGCACCCGCGCCCTCGAGCCGGTGAAGCAGATTGAGCAGACCTATGGCAACAAGGTGGCCATCGTGTTCAAGCAATACCCCTTGCCCTTCCACGACAAGGCGGGCCTGGCCGCAGAGGCCGCCCTGGCAGCCCATGAGCAGGGCAAGTTCTGGCAGATGCACGACAAGCTCTTCGCCAACCAGAACGCCCTCGAGCGCCAGAGCCTGGAAAAGTATGCGCAGGAGCTTGGCCTGGACATGGCCAAGTTCCGCGCCGCCCTCGATTCAGGCAAGTACAAGGAGCAGATCAAGAAGGACATGGAGGAGGGGTCGGCCGCAGGCGTGAGCGGCACGCCGAGCTTCGTCATCAACGGAAAGCTCGTCGTGGGCGCCCAGCCCTTCGAGGCCTTCAAGAAGGAGATCGACGAGGCGCTGCAGCAGAAGTAGTCGCCCTCCGTTTCAAGGCTCCAAGGCCCGCGCTCCCTGCTGGAGCGCGGGCCTTCCTTTTGTCCCTTGACGAGCCGTCCGAAGGGTCCATGGCGAGCGGGCGGGACGGCGCCAAGCGGGGCGAACCGCCCTACTTGAAATCGGTGACGCTTTTGATCATCGAGTTTTCGTTCGCCATGATCGTCACCTTGCGGGTGGCCTTGCGGCCGTCGCCTGCGGTGTAGGTGATCACGTGGTCGCCCACCGGGATCTCCAGAGGCTGGGCCGGAGGAATCGGCGTCCAGCGCCCGGTGTCCCTTCCGTCGACGGACACGGCCGCCACCGGGTTGGAGATGGTGACGAGCTTGCCCATGGCCTTCGGAGGAGGTTTCGGCTTCTCCGGCTGCGGCTTGGGCTTGTCGTTGCCGACGACGGTCTCGGGCTTCTTGTCCGAAGCAGGCTTCTGCGGCGCCTCTCGCTCGAGAGCGAAGAAGATCGCATCTTCGGCTCCCTCCTCCTTCCACTCCACGGCGCGCGTTTGCTTCTTGTAGCCCTTGAGCGAGACCGTGACGAACTTGACCTCGCCGGGAATCAGGTCCTTGATGACGGCCCCCGTCTTCCCTCGCCTCTTGCCGTTGATCTCGATGTCCGCGTCGGTGGGGGTGCTCTCCACCTTCAGGCTTCGCACCTTCTTGACCTCGGCGGCCTTGGTGTCCGCTGGCTTCTTCTCGCCAGGCTTGTTGGGGTCGGCAGCACCCGGGTCCTCGTGGGGCTTGCCGTCAGCCGGCACCTTGTCCTCAGGCTTCTTGGCGTCTGCGGCCGCCGGGTGGGCGTCCTCAGGCTTGGGCTCCGGCCTGGGCGAGTCGGGCTTGGGCTCGGGCGCCACCGCATCCTCAGCGTCGGGCAGCGTCACTTCCACCTTCGTGCGCATGTCCGGCCTGACGCTGAACTCCTTCTGGATGGGCTTGTGGCCCTGGGCCTCAACGACGACGACGTGGGAGCCGGAGGGCAAGGCGATCGTCTCGCCAAGCTTGACCGCGTGCTTCTCGTCAATGATGACCCTGACCTTGCCCTCGACCGGGCCCTTGATGGCCACCATGGCACTGCCCTTCGCGGGCGGCCTCAGGAAGATCGTCAGCGCCACGATGAGCACCATGGCCAAGGCCCCGGCGATGACGACGACCAGGGCCAGCGTGGGAATCCTCTTCGCCTTCTTGTGCTTGGCCCCAGCGACCACCGGGTGTGGAGGCCGACTCGTCGTCGGGTCCTGCTGCCGGGCAACCGGCTGCTTGGGATTGGAGATCCTTCCCGCAGGCTGCTTGGCAGGTGTCTGGCGCGGCACCTCGCGCTCAGAGCGGCGCGCTGCCGCCGCCAGAGGACGCAGCAGATCCGCGTTGGTGTCATGCGCCGGAGCTTGCTCGTGCTCCCCCTGCTCGTCGCCGTCGAGCCCCGTTACCCCCGTGATGGGCTCCATCGTCCCTGGGGGTGCGGTCGCCGGACCATCGGGCAGCAGCTCGCCAGCGCTCTCGAAGTCCTCGGACTCGACAGGGGCGCTGCGCCGCGAGGGCCTCTGATGCCCGTTGGCGCGCGGGGAAGCGGCGTTTCCGATGACGGTCGGGACGACGCTGTCAGCCCCCCCCTCCTTGGAAGGCTCGTCTGCGGGGTCCAGCTCGCCCAGCGATTCCTCTTCTGGGACCAGCGACTCGCCCCCCCGCATGCTCACGGTCCCCTTGGGAATCTCCTTGCTGAAGCGTGAGCCTACCCCCGAGCCCATCGAGCTCTGGGCGCCCTCCTCGGGGACGAGGACTCCGCGCGACGACTTGCGGGCGGTGGGCTTGGGCAGCTCGAAATTCGGTCTGAAGATCTCGGTGCGGTCGGCGGGGGGGTCGTCGAGCTCGCCCGGCATGGGCGGCGGGATGACCGGGTTGTAGGGGTCCAGCCCCATCAAGGTCGCGTTCTTGTCGACCTCGAAGGGCTCGGCAGGCTGGAGTGGCTTGGGGGGGTTGTGGGTGGGGCGACGCCTGGGAGACGGCGCAGGGGACTCGGGCTCAGGTTCGAGCTCGAGCTCGAGCTCCGGCTCGAATTCGGGTTCGGCCTCCGGTTGGCGTTGCGGAGCAGGCCGGGCGCGGGCAGCCGGCATCAGGGCGCTGGAGGCGGTGATCCCCGAGACCTCGACCACCGCGGGCCGTGCCACGCTGGCGTAGTGCTCCAACCTCGCCTGCTCGCGGGACAGATCGTCCCCGAAGGCTTCGCGCATGAACGCTGCCAGATGCTTGGGCGAGTAGATGGTGTCGCCCGAGAGCAGATAGCGCATCAAGTCTTCTTGGATGTCGGAACACCACTGGTAGCGGTCCTCGACGTCGCGCGCGAGGGCCTTGAGGACCACCTTCTCCAGCCCCGGTGGGATCTCCGAGTTGAACTGCCTGGGCGGGAGCACGTCGGCGTTGCGCACCTTCTCGAGGGTCGAGAAGTCGCTCTCGCCCACGAACAGCCGCTCGCCGGTGAGCATCTCGTAGAGGATCACGCCCACCGCGAAGACGTCGGAGCGGTGGTCGACGGGCAGCCCGCGCACCTGCTCCGGGCTCATGTAGCCGAACTTGCCCTTGAGGATGCCCGCCTGCGTCTTCTGCGCCCGGTTCGCGGCCTTGGCGATGCCAAAGTCGATGAGCTTCACCTCCGAGTCGTAGGAGAGAAGGATGTTCTGCGGGCTCACGTCGCGATGGACGATGTGCAGCTCCACGCCGCGGGCGTCCTTCTTGCGGTGTGCGTACTCGAGCCCCTCGCAGATCTTGGAGGCGATGTACACCGCCTGCGCAGTGGGCATCACCGACTGGTGCTTGCGGTAGTACTCGAGCAGGTGGCGCAGGTCCTTGCCCGAGACGTACTCCATGGCGATGTAGTAGGAGTCGTCGTGCTTGCCGAGCTCGTAGATCTGAACGACGTTCGCGTGATTGAGCTGAACCGAGATCCGCGCCTCGTCCAGGAACATCGTGATGAACTCGGTGTCCTCCACCATCGTCGGGAGGATCCGCTTGATCGCCAGGAGGCG
>JACRCT010001223.1 GCA_016218885.1 Deltaproteobacteria bacterium
CGACGATGGCCAGGCGCACCTCTTCCAGCTGGCAAGCGATCGACATGGCAAAGAGCAGCGTCGACAAGCCCTGCCAGGCGTTGTGGTTGCCCAGGTAGAGCAGCCGCATCGGCCGCCGATCAGGCCTGGGCATCTCGCCCATCGGCGAGTAGAGCGAGGCATCGGCTCCAGCCCGGATGATCGAGAGACGATCCCGAGAGACGCCCAGGCTCTGCACCATCGCCGCGGTCTGCTCCGAGCCCACCAGCACCACATCGGCGTTCATCAGGCAGAACAGCTCCTGACGGCGCACCTTGGACATGAAGCGCTTGTCCGCCTCGAGGTGCGGATGGGTGTACTTGACCTCGACCGACGGAAAGCCGACGACCTCGTAGAGGAGCTTGAAGTTGTACTGCGCCCGCAGCTCGCACAGAGCGTAGCCGCCGTACGGATCGGTGAAATGGACCAGCTGGTACTCGTCGCTCTCGAGCTGCCGACGAACGGCTCGCTCGAAGGCCTGCGTCTGCACCGGCAGATCACCGGCCCCCACCGGCACCCGCATCAGGCGCATTCCGTAGTAGCGCTCGATGTGGGGATGGTCGGCGCTCTTGACCGTGAGCCCATCGACGTTGAAGAGCGGAGTCAGCCCGCGAATGAAGTCGGTCGCCCGAGCACTGGTGCCCGTCGGCTCCGGGATGACGTCGAAGCTGCAGTAGAGGACCTTGAGGAGGTCGCCGCTCACGCTGTCTCCAATGACGCGCCAAGACTAGCAAGTTTCTGCGGCGGTTGGCCATCGGTCAGATGATGGGCGAGCTCAAGATGCCTCAGGCGGAGGCGGACGGCTTCCTGCCACGCTCCTTGACCGGCGTGGTCCCTGTGCCGTAGAAGGCGACGCTCCGGTCCCGGTTGGCCGGTACAGCAAGGAATGCTTCGTGACGAGCATGGGTGAACTGAGGGGGCTCTCGGTCCGAAAGCTGCGCGATCTCGCGCGCCAGCACATCGGCCCTGGCTTCTCCAAGATCAAGACCCGCCTCCAGCTGCTGGCCGCACTCGAGCCTCTGCTCTCGGGGAAGCCCGAGGCGGCCAAGGCTCCTGCGCCCAGATTGAACGGGACCCGCCTTCCCTCCCGAACTCGACCGTCACCCGCCAAGGGGGCGACGCAACGTCCCAAGGAAACGAAGGTCCGGAAGAAGGCGGTGGCAGCGGCTACCACCCGGCCTTCGGCTTCTGTCCGAACGATTCCGCCGGCCCCCCTGGTCGCGCCCCCGTTTCGGGCAGAGGACGAGAACCTGGGCGAGCTCCCGGAGAGCTACGGGGAGGACACGGTGGTCCTGCTGCCCAAGGACCCCCACTGCCTCTACCTTCATTGGGACTTCTCTCCTGCCACCCTGGAGCGGGCCTTCGCCTGGATGCCCGGCCTGCGAACGCGTTTGAGGCTCTTCGAGGGCAACCGTGTGGTCCGGGAGCTCGACTTCTCGGTGGGAGACAAGACCTGGTACCTGCGCGGGCTCCCGGCCGGGCGGACCTACCGCGTCGAGCTCTTCGCGATGGCCGAGGACGGCCAAGCCCGGCGGATCGGTCCGACCTCGAACCCCATCCGCCTTCCCGTTGAGGGCCCCTCCTCGCAGCGCAACGACCGGTTCGTCCGCGTCCCCATGGATCTGCCTGCCGCGCAGGTCAGCGAAGCGCTCCGGCAGGGCCTCAAGGCGCTCGGCGAGCGCGCCCCCGCTCCGCCTCCTGCTGCCGGTGCGTTCGCCACAGCGCCAGGCCGCCTTCCGCCCCGATCCGCCGCTCCGGTCGCTCCCTCCAAGCTCCCCGGAGCGCCCTCGAAGCTCGCCTGGCTGGTCCCGTTCGTCGAGCCGCCCCCCTTCTCCGAAGAGAGCCGCGAGCGCATCTACGAGATGTCCAGCATGGCTGCGCGAGCGCGGGGCTCGTCCGAGAGCCTGCCTTTGAGGGCTCCGGCTCCCGCCTCCCGGCGGGCCGACCACGGACCCGGTGAAGACTAGAGGTCCCCCAAGGATCGTCGATGCAAGGCTATCTCTCGCTCGTTCTGCATGCCCACCTGCCTTTCGTGCGGCACCCCGAGCACGAGGAGTTCCTCGAGGAGGACTGGCTCTACGAGGCCATCACCGAGACCTATCTGCCCCTGCTGGGGGTCTTCGAGCGATTGGTCCAGGACGGCGTCCGCTTCCGGCTGACCATGAGCCTGACGCCGCCCCTGGTCTCGATGCTGCGCGACGAGCTTCTGATGTCGCGCTATGCCCGGCGACTGGACAAGCTGGTGGAGCTGGCCGAGAAGGAGGTCCACCGCAACGCCAAGGATGCCTCCTTCGGCCCGCTCGCGCACTTCTACCGCGACCGGTTCGCCACCGCGCGCCACGATTTCCACGAGAAGTATCGGCGGGACCTGGTCACGGCGTTCCGCCGGTTGCAGGACCAGGGCTCGCTGGAGATCATCACCTCGGGCGCGACGCACGGCTTCCTGCCCCTGATGCAGGTCTTCCCGGAGGCAGTGCGGGCGCAGATCACGGTGGCCGCAGCCCACTATCGCCAGACCTTCGGACGCGATCCTCCGGGCATCTGGTTGCCGGAGTGCGGCTACTTCCCCGGCGTAGAACGCTTCCTGGCGGCCGAGGGCATCCGCTACTTCTTCCTGGACAGCCACGGCCTGCTCGACGCCCAGCCCCGACCGCGCTACGGCGTGTACGCGCCGCTCTATACCGCCACCGGGACGGCCGCGTTCGGGCGCGACCCCGAGTCGAGCCAGCAGGTCTGGAGCTCCCAGACCGGCTACCCCGGCGACTTCTGGTACCGCGAGTTCTACCGGGACGTGGGCTACGACCTGGACCTCGACTACGTGCGCCCCTACGTGCAGGCCACCGGGGCCCGCAAGAACACCGGCATCAAGTACTACCGCATCACCGGCAAGGCTGCGCACAAGGAGCCCTACGACCGGCGCATGGCCCTGGAGCGCGCCGCCTCCCACGCGGGCAACTTCATGGTCAATCGCGTGCGTCAGATCGAGCACCTCGCGCGCACCATGCCCGGGAAACGCCCGGTGGTGGTGGCGCCCTATGACGCCGAGCTGTACGGGCACTGGTGGTTCGAGGGTCCGGAGTTCCTCGACTACCTGATCCGCAAGGTGGTGTACGACCAGCAGGCCTACCGGCTGGCGACGCCTTCGGACTACCTGCGCGAGAACCCGGACAACCAGCTGGCGAGCCCGCCGATGTGCTCTTGGGGAGCGGGCGGCTACAACTCCGTCTGGCTCGACGGGTCCAACGAGTGGATCTATCGGCACCTGCACAAGGCGACCGAGCGCATGATCGCCCTGGCACGCGACTACTCGGACCCGGACACCCTTCGTCGGCGCGCGCTCAACCAGGCGGCCCGGGAGCTGCTGCTGGCGCAGGCCTCGGACTGGGCCTTCATCATGAAGACCGGGACGATGGTGGAGTACGCCATCAAGCGCACCAAAGAGCACCTGCTGCGCTTCAACCGGCTGCACGACCAGATCCGCGGTGACCGGGTGGACGAGCGCTGGCTCGCCTTTGCCGAGTCGCGCGACAACCTCTTCCCCGAGCTCGACTACCGGGTCTACCGGCCCGCCTGACCCCCGAGGTCCACGTGTCCAAGAAGGGCAAGATCTCCGGGTTCAGGCTCAAGGATATTGTCCCTGGACCCTGTGTATCCACACAGAATGATATTGTTTGCTGGCTCTCATTCCCTACGCTATCCCTTGCTCGAGCCGTTATTGTATGGCTGCCGTCAGTAATGGATTGCAGGACAACGGCAAATGGCTCATTCTGACCACCAAACTGCCCATCCCTTGGTGTTGCCTAATGCCATATGGCTGCATTATCTAACAAG
>JACRCT010001224.1 GCA_016218885.1 Deltaproteobacteria bacterium
AGCGCGCCGTTGGCTGAGCCAAGCGGGTCGGTTGGCTTCGACATCGGGGACTCGACTGGAGCGGTTCTGCAAGGAGTATCGGCCGAGAACGTCGCCATCGGAGTGAAGGCCTTCCTGGGGTCCGGGATGACGGTTCGGCAGGCGACGATCCAACGAGCGACCTGTGGTGTCTGTCCGTCGTCGGAGGCGCGCCCGACCATTGAGGATGTGGATGTCTCGGGGCCCAGTGCCATTCCGAACGCCGGAGGGGCGGCCATCGACCTGTTCCGGGCGATGGGGGCGAGCGTGAGTCGGGTCCGCTTGCACGACCTGCAGGGCCTCCACGGACTCGACGAGGGGGGCGGGACGACCGCGGTGATCAGGTTCGCGGAAGTGACGGGCGGCGCGACCGGCCTCTTCAGCGACAGCCCGACAGGGATCGAGCTCAGCGAGTCGAAGTTCCGGGGGAATGAGCTCGGGCTGCGACTGGCCGCGCCGCAGGTCGTCTTCCACAACGACATCTTCGGGAACGGCTTGCAGGTGTTGGCGACGCCCCCGATGGAGTTGTCGGACTCCAGGGTTGGCTCGCCCACGCTGGGTCACGGCAACTATTGGGGCCGGGGGTGCCCTGCTGCGTTGTTCGTGCCGGGCACGGACTCCAGCGACCTCGGGGTTGTGGATAGCCACCCCTTCGCGCAGGAGTCCGCATGGACCCGTGGGGACGCCCCAGGCTGTGCTCTTACGCCGCCTCAGATCCGCACCCCAGCAGAGGGGAGCCTTCTGGGAACGCTGCGACCGACCTTCATGGGGACCGCAGCTCCGCTCTCGTTGGTGACGATCCGGGAAGGGACGAGCGTTCTCGCAACGGGTAACGCAACGGCGGATGGCAGCTTCGTCATGACAGCGGCGAGCAACCTGGCACAGGGCAACCATACCGTTGTCGCCACCTCGGCGTGGGGCAACCAGAGTTCCTCCGCATCGGCGTCGCGCAGCTTCCGGATCGATTCCCAGCCGCCCTTAGCGCCGGTGATCCTGACCCCAAAGGACGGAGCCACGGTCTCCGGCGCCTTCTTTCTGGTCACGGGGCGAGCGACGGCGGGCGTCCGAGTGTCGTTGCAGACTGGAACGGCGGTTCTCGGCACGGCCTTCGCGGACTCAGGAGGAGCCTTCGTCGTCGCAGCGGTCTTCCCGGCTGGCGCGGAGACCGTGAGCTTCGTCGCCATTGCGAGCGACGCGGCTGGGAACGAGTCGCTGCCGAGTGGGTCGCTGACCGTCCGCAAACCGGCGCAGACCACCCTGACCGGGCAGAAGAAGAAGCTGAAGCTCACAAAGATTGAGGAGAAGCCGAATCCCTTCGCCCCCTCGCTCGGACAGCGGCTCGGGCTGCGCATCGAGGGGGAAGTCCGCCTCAGCCAGGGGACTGGAAACGGGAAGAAGAGCTACACCCTGATGATTCGCCGGAGGTTCTTGGATCCCCTCACACGGCAGGAGGTCGCGAGCACCTACACGACGACTACCATCGCACCGCCCGCGAAAGGCGACTTGGCGAGCTTGGTGGCCGAGACGTTTTGGGACGGACGGGTCTCGACAGGCGGCGCAGGGGGCGACGTGCCGCCAGGCGACGTCTTGGTTGAGACGGGGCTCTCGGTCGAGGAAACGAGGACCTGCTCTGACGACGGCGCCTCCTGCGTGGTGGCTTCCAGCTGTTGTTCGAGACAGTGTAACGGTGGCCAGTGCGGGATTCCCCAACCGGACGCAGGCACGCCCGCCGACGCAGGAAAGCCTGGCAAGCCGAAGAAGGACGGCGGCACCCCCGGCCCTGACGGAGGGCCCGACGCGGGAGCACCTGACACCGGCGCGACCAACCCGCCCGACTGCCAAGCTTCAGGATCATCGACCTCCGGCCCGTGCGTGGTGGACCGCCTGACCTGGGAGTCGGTGGTCGTGGTGTTCGAGCCGAGCATCATCCCCGAGACTGCATCGAGCTTTCAGGCGCAGTCGGCGAGTGAACTCCTCACGGTGCTGCGGTCGCTCGAAGACCAGTTGGCCGTGTTGAAGAAGAACGGAAGGCAAGGCGCCAGCGTCGCCGAGTACGAGGCCGGTCGCGACTGGATGATCAGCCGCTACGAGGAGGTGGGCCGACAGCTCTACGCGCGGATGGCCGAGGGTGATCACCCGCTCCCCGCGGCGTCGCGGGATCCCGCTACTCAGCAACGTTTGGCCGGCCTTGCGTTGAAGATCCATGACGACACGGCAAGCGATGCCGACTACTCCGCGCTTCTCAACACGTCTAGATCGGTCGGATGGCAACCGATGCCAGCCGGGGAGAGTTTCAAGCAAGCTTGCCCGTCGGGAAACGGAAGGCCTCATGCCTCTGCTGAGGCGCTGTGGGATCGGTACCAAGGCCATCTTGAGGTTCAGTGGGATTGTGAGAAGGGCCGCTTCGCGTCGGCGAAGCTGTCCAACAAACTGGCGCGCGCGCTGGCCCCCGTCGCCCCGACGCAGGAGGGCGCCGTGCGGAATCTTCTCGCCGCGCTGGCCCCGGCGTTCCCCGGGTTGGGAAGCGCCACACCTGTTCGTAAGGAACCGCATGGCGCCAGCGTCCTCTGGCGTGTCTTTCGGTACGCGGACACGCTAATCCAAGGGGACTACGTGTCGATGGACGTGGCCCCCGCGCCGACTGGCCGAACTGGCTTCCTTGTGTCGCAGTTCAGAATTCGCTGGGACGACGACGAAGGCGCGATTGCCCGGGCGCGGCCGAAGGATGGCGTCCTGGAGTGCCTCCCGCCGGTCGCATCGGTTGTTGGGGCGAGGAGTTGGATCGCTCCCCCGTTCCAGCAGTTTGATGCGCATGTTCCAGGGCTCGCATTCAACCCTTCTGCTTCACCTATCGGGTCTACGCTCCTTTTCATCACCGCCAAACATGATGCAGGCTGCATCGTCCCCTTCGCGATCCCGCTGGTGGGACCGGGCGGCATTAGTACACAGACGTCCGGTCAGTACATTGTGGGTTTCCCATCTCGAGCCCTAGGGGGACCGTTCCCGCTGCCAGCATGGCCCGAGGAACGCGTTGGCTGGGAGGTAGAGGAACCTACGGTAGAGGGGGACCCTGCCGTGTGGGGCCTGCATGCTGCCGCCAATGTGCTGGGCGAGGTGCGAACCGGATCGGCGGATCAACTCTGCAGCACCACCGAGTTGATCGAAACGAGCGACAGCGGTGGGTTCTATTCGAGCAACCCGGTTAGCCTGAGTTGCCCTATGAAAACGGTGCGCCTCGCGCTCACAGGGAAGAACATCACTGAGGGGTGCGTCTGGGCGCCTCGTGACCTGAGGAAGGTCCTGCCGTGGCAGCCCTTGGTCGGCGGCAGGGCCTACTACAACCGCCCGACCGGCTTGGACCCTCTGGATCACGGACTCGACGAGTACAGGGAGTGGA
>JACRCT010001184.1 GCA_016218885.1 Deltaproteobacteria bacterium
ACCGTGCAGGCGAGATCGCAGGTCGTGCCCACCGCCTCCAAGGGAATCTGCAGGAAGTTGCCGGCGGGGTCGTTGGTCTCCACCGACACCGCGCCGGTGAAGGTGGCGGTGGCGTCGGCGCGGAACTCGACCTCCAGGCCGATGCGCTGGCCTCGTTTGAGCGTGGCGGGCAAGGTTGGGAGCGTGCGCAGGGAGAACAGGTCGCTGGTGCCGTGGACCCGGGTGATGCCCAGCACCGTCAGGTCGCCCCAACCGGTGTTCTCCACGATGATCGGCTTGCTCAGCGTCCAGCCCTTGAAGACGTTGCCGAACTCCAGCGACGCCGGCATTGGCGTGGCCTTGGGCTCGATGACCAGGCCGGTGACCGGGATGAGCAGGCTGCGGCTCGGATCATCGGTTCTCAAGGAGACCTGGGCCGAGAGCTCCCCCGCGGTCTGCGAGGTCAGCTTGACGGTCAGCTCAGCGGTCTGCAGAGGCGCGAGGGTGAGCGTCTCCACGCCGCCAGGCAGAGAAGCGGTGAGGTTGTCGCCGCCATCGACGATCGTGAGCTCGGAGAGCTCCAGGTCGGTGCCGCCCTGGTTCATCAGCTCCACGGTGGTGGACCTCGCCTGCCGGCGTGGCACCTCTCCGAAGTCGATGGCGGGCGGAGCGGCCGCGGCCTTGGCCTGTGCCAGGCTGGTGCCCACCGCGACGACCTCCGCCGGCTTCACTGCGCGGTCGCTGGACCGGAAGAGGAGCTTGGCCCGGGTGAACCGGGGAGCCGTGGGGGTGAAGACGATCGGCACCTGAAGCTTCTCGTGGGGCAGCAGAGCGGTGGTGGGCAGCGCCCCGGCCTTCACGTCCTCGCTGTCGGACTCCACCGCGGCCACGTCGAGCGCGATGTTGCCGTAGCCGGCGTTCTCGACCGTCACCGTCCTCGTCGCCGGCTCGCCGCCGACCCAGGCCGCTCCGAGCTCGATCTTCGCTGGTGTCGCCACCATCGTCGGCTCGCCGATCAGGCGTCGCAGCAGCGGGATGGAGAGCTCTCCCGGCGGGACTCGGTCGGGGCTGTCGTCGGCGGTGGCATCGGTGTAGGTCACCAGAAGGTTCACGTCGCCGGGATCGCCTCCTGCCCTGGGCACATGGCGCACGTTCAGCTCGAAGGCGCCCGGGACCACGAAGGGCGCCGCCTGCTCGGACTCGATGATGAAGTCGGTGCGCTCGGGCTCGGACAGGACGAGGCGCTTGACGACGATGCGCCGCTCGCCTTCCTGGATGATGTTGATGGGAAGCCGGGTGTCGCAGCCGGGCTTGATGCACTGGAAGGTGAGCCAGCGCGGGTCCGCCGAGAGCCCGGGCGTCTTCGGCGGGGCCGAGGGGACAGGAGGATCGCTCGGGCAGCCGGCGAGCGCGCCGAGCGCGAGGGCGTAGGCGAGCAGCCGGGCCGTGCGAGTGCAAAGCTTCATGGCATCCCCTCAGGGCACCGAGAACTGGCCGTTTTCGCGGACGAGATCCAGGGCGTAGAGGTAGTCCCCCTTCTGCGCCAACGTCACGGACCTCTCGGCGATGGTCTGGCCGTTGACCCAGACGGTGACGTTGGCGGTGGTGGCGCTGCGCGAGAGGCAGATGCTGTCGATGGCGCCCCCGACATCTCCGGGATCCAGGTCGACCACGCCGCCGGTCAGGTAGGCGATGAGCGCGTCCACCGAGATGCCCAGCACCGAGGCCAGCAGCTCCGAGGGAAGCGAGGAGCAGTCCTCGGTGTACTGCAGCAGGACCTTGTAGGTGCCGTCCTGCTTGGGGTTGAAGAGGATCACCCTCTGAGGGTTGAGCTTGGCGCCCAGCGCCATCCACGACGGGGTGCCGTGGTCACCCCAGCTCGTGGGCCTGGGCTCCTGCTTGTTGCAGAGGAAGCCGTAGGGGCTCTCCAGCGAGGCATCGAGACGGCGCAGGTCGTTGTCGAAGGCGCTCTCCGCCCCGTTCTCGTAGGAGATCTCCACCTTGACGGCCTGGGTCCCGTCGCTGATGCCCTCGACCGAGAGGGGGACGGTGACCTGAGGCCGGCTCGGGTCGTTGGAGCCGAACGAGAGCAGCCCGCGGATGTTGCTCGCCGAGGTCGGCTCGACGAAGACCTTCATCTCAAAGAACTCACCGGGCTCGATGGTGGGCAGCACCGCCGGCGTGAACGAGAAGTCGGTGGAGCAGCGAGGATTGTTGGGCGGGCAGTCGTCGGCGTACTCGTAGGCCACGGTGAGGGGCGAGCCGCCGTTGTTGACCAGCGTGAGCGTCTTGGCCATCAGCCTCCCGATGGGGACCTGCTCGAAGTCCACGACCTCCGGCGCGACCGTCAGCTGAGGAGGGCTCTGCGAGCTGCCAGAGAGCGCCACGCGAACCGTACCGGTGACCGGCGAGTCGGTGATGATCACCACGTTGGCCAGGTCGTCCTGCACCTCGCGGGGGTGGTAGTGCACGGCCAGCATCAAGCCGGACTTGGGGTCGATCTCGATGGGGACCAGCGTGGCCGGGGTGTCCTGGGTGGGCAGCGGGTTGGTGACCGACTCCTCCAGCGAGAAGGCCCGGCTCTCCGAAGGCTCGATGTGGACCCCGGTGACCTTCACGGGCGCGCTTCCGGTGCCATGGTTGGCCAGCTGGATCACCCGCACCTCATCGGCGCCCTGGCTCACGTAGCCGAACTTCACCGGGTCCGGAGTGGCGATCAGCGAGGGTACGCCATCGAAGCGTGCCCGCAGGGGGACCCGCAGGGTGGGGAACTCCGCGTCGTCGCTGAGCAGCTCGAGGTGGCTCTCGAAGACGCCCACCTTGGGAGCGGTGAAGTGCACCATCAGCGTCTTCTCCCGCATCGGGAAGATCTCGACAGGGAAGTCCTCCTCGCCGCAGCCCTCGCAGCTGAAGGGAGAGTCCCTCTCCGTCTTCAGGCTGGCCTCGAAGAGGGTCAGCGAGCACCTGCCGATGTTGCGCAGGGTGATGCTCTGGGTCATCGGGTCGCTACCGGTCACTCCGAAGTCCACCGTGTGCGGCGCGGGCTGCAGCACGCCGGCTCCGCCCGTCACGGCATCGCAGCGGAACTTCGACGCCGCTACGCACACGCCCTGCTCGCACAGCTGACCTGGCGGGCAGTCCTGGTCGCCCAGGCAGGAGGTGAGGACGAGCTTGGGCGGGTCGTCGCAGCCGGTCATCGTGCCCAGCATTGCTGCGATGCCTAGGACGAACCATGCGGAAATCTTC
>JACRCT010001185.1 GCA_016218885.1 Deltaproteobacteria bacterium
AAGGTGCTCAGGGTGCCCGGCTTGAGCTCCTCGAGCCGCAGCGCCCGCTTCTCGTGCTCGAGCACCTCGGCCAGCGCCTTGCGGTAGGCGCGCCAGGCCGGGGCGCGCAGGTGCACGAAGTCGCCCAGGCGGGCCACCAGCTCGTCGAGCCGTACCTTGATCGCGCCGTCCACCACGCGCCCGTGCTGTCCGAGCAGCCCCTTGATCTCCAGCACGGCGAGCGCGGCCGAGGGCTCACGCTCGATGCGCCCCTCGGTCAAGAGCAGCGAGACCGCTTCCAGCAGGACGTGCGAGAGCTCCTTCACGGGCGCCGGCGCCTCGGCCTCGAGGAAGGCCTCGAGCCAGGCCTTGGCGAGAGAGAGCGCCTCGGGGAGGCTCCCTTGAAGGGCCTTCAGATCCTCCTCGAGCGTGCGGCGGGCGCCGCGGGACTCCAGGTGTTGGAGGAAAGCGTCACGCAGCGCGAGCGCCTCGCCGCTGGTGGCGAAGCGCAGCTCCTCCTCCATCAGCTCCTCGACGAGGTAGCGCCCCGCGAGGCGCGCGTCCGCCGCTCGCAGGGGAATGCTCGCCGCCTCGAACGCCGCTGCGATCCGCTCGGAGATCTCGCCGGCCAGGGACACCACCACCGGGCTCGAGCGGAAGGCCTCGCGCAGCCGGCCGAGGCTCCGCGCCCGGAGCGCCCAGCCGCGCTTGTCGTCGGGCTCGACCAGCCAGGCCCAGAACAGGCACGCCATGGCGCGAGGGCCCGGAGCGAAGCGCAAGAGCCCTGCCGTCTCCCGGAGCGAGAGCAGCGCGGCGAGGATGGCCGCCGCGTCGACGTCGTGGACTCCGCGCTCGTAGCCCTCGTCGTAGCGCTCGGCGGCGCAGGCGCGGGTGAGCGCGAGCAGCCCGCCCTCCGAGCGGCTCGCCTCCTGAAGCTTGGCGATAGACAGGCCGCGCGCCCCGTCCTCGGCGTCGAAGAGGATCGCCGCCGCCAGGTGCTCGGCGCGGCTGACCTCGGGGCTCTCCGAGACGAGGACCTGGTCCCAGTAGTCCTTGCCTTCCGCGAGCCGCGGGTCGTCGAGAGGCTGGTAGAAGTCGGTGCCGGTGAGGTGCAGCGCGAGAGCGCCGTCGCGGGGGACCGCGGTCAGCTCGAAGGGCTGGGTGACCACCTGGAAGCGGTGCGCGCCCAGCTTGATGACCGCGTCGCCCTCCTCATAGAGGTCCTGCCGGTCGCGCAGCGCGCGCAGCCCGTCCTGCTGGGCCGCCTTGAGGCGGCTGCGCACCTCGTCGGCTCGCACGCCGTCCCCGGCCGCGAGCAGCTGCTCGGCGAGCGCGCGCAGCTTGAGGACCATGGGATCGGTGGAGAAATAGGTGTTGAGCTCGTCGGCGGTCTTGAAGGAGCGCGCCCGCCGCGCGGCCCCGGCGAGGATCCGCTCGGCGGCGCCGTAGAGGTTGCGCGCCCGGCGGTTGCGCTCGTCGAGGAGCGCCTGGCGCTTGGCGGCGAAGGCCTCGGCCACCTCCTCGCGCTTGCGCGTGAGCTGCTCCACGAACTCGTCCAGCTCGCCGAAGCGGCCCTCCAGCTCCTCGAGCTGCACCAGCACGCGCGAGAGGTGCTCGTCGCAGCGCTCGGGCGAGTCGCAGCTCGCGAGCGAGCTCTCGGCGTTCTGGGCGAAGACCTTGAACTGGGCGCCGAACTCGGCGACGCCCTCGCGGCGGGCCAGCTCCTTGCGCCGTCCCTGAAGGACCGCGCGCACCCGGTTGGCCAGCGCAAAGACCTCGGAGACCGATTCCAGGATGCGCGTGCGCACCGTGGGGTCGCCGACCTGGAGCCCGGCGATGACCTCGCTCAGGGCCTCCACGCCTTGACCCTGGCGCTCGGCCTCCTCCTTGAGCGGTGCCAGGTCGGGCGTCTTCTCGACCTGAGCGATCCTCGGCAGGAGCGCCTCCAGCCCGGCGCAGACCGGCTGCAGAGCCTCGGGCTTCTCGAGGAACCCCAGGCTGGCCACGCTCACCTCGTCGAGCTTGGCCACCACCCCCTTCTCGAGGGCGTCGAGGCGCTCGAGGTCGAGGTAGCGGACCTCGCGCAGCGTGATCAGCCTCCCGCGCTGGCGACGCAGGGCGGCGAGGGCGTCCATGAAGGCATCGACCGAGACCAGGTCCTCGGGGCGCGTGGAGGAGAGCAGCCGCTCCTGCTCGGTCTGCGCGGTGGCGAGGGAGGACTCGGCCTGGCGCCGCAGGGCGAGCACCTTCTCGAACTCGTCGACGATGAGCCCGGCCGTCCGGCCCAGCTCCTGGATGGGCCCGAGCAGACCCGCCTCCGCGTGCCCCAGCCAGTGCCAGGCGTCGCCGGCCCGCGTGGTAGCGGCGATCAGGTCTTCGTAGGTCCGGCAGGTAGGACGCTCAGCCTCGGCGAGCCGCTTGAGGGTGTAGACCTCGGAGATCCCGCGCACCAGCTCGGCGTTGCCGATCTTCACCAGGTAAGAGGTGCCCTGCGGTGCAGCGTCGGCGTGCTCGGCCGAGGCGAAAGGGGTCTGCCAGATCTGGATGGGGTGGACCCGCGTGGGCTCGTCGCTCTCGCGGAAGACGGCCAGGGTGCCATCGGCGAAGAGACAGTGGCCGTGGCACTGAATCGGGCTCTGCACCTCCTTGCGCACCAGGTTGTAGGGGAGCAGGAGGTCGCGGCCTTCTTCACGGCTGTGGAAGACGTAGAGCACGTCCTCGCCGTTGGGGGCGCGCAGCGCGCGGCTGAACTGAAGACCGCGGGCCTCGAGCTCGAAGACCTTCACCTCGCCGGTCTGCAGGGCATAGCCACCGGGAAACACGACACCGTGGTCCTCGGGCAGCTGGACGCAGGAGAGGCCGATGGCGTCCACGCGGTGCACGCTCTTGGTGCGGGTGTTGAAGACGAGGTGGCGCCAGACCTGCTCGCGAAAGGGGAGCACCTTGATCAGGATGAGCGCGCCCAGCCGCGCGTACTGGATGGACGCGTCGTCGAGGGACTGGTCGGGGTCGTCGACCGGCTCGCGCCAGATGCCCAGGCCGTCCTCGGTGTTGTTCTCGATCTTGATGGTCAGGTCGCCCTTGACGGTGTCGACGAAGACCTCGTCGAGGATCGACACGTGGGGGTGCCTGCCGCGCACGTAGCTCTCTGGCGTGGCGGGGGTCCACTCGAAGTCGTGGGAGGGCGGGTTGACGAAGTCCCGCTCGCCCCGGTTGTCCACGTAGGTGGCCCGCCCCTCGGGGTCGAGGCTCCAGCGCAGCACCTTCAGGTCGCGCAGCGTCGCGCCGGTGCGGAAGACGGAGAGGAGCCGGGACTCGGCGCGGCACAGCTCGAGGAGCTTGGCGTCCCGGTAGTAGCGGTAGAGCTCGGAGAAGTCCTTGAGGAGCTGGGGGGCCGTGAGCAGCCCGTCGGCCTCGGAGAGGGGCACCGGCGTGAAGTCGTAGCCTTCGGCCGTCTTCTCGAAGCGGTAGAGGCTGTAGACGTCGGCGACCGTGGTCTCGGTCTTGAGCCCGAGGAAGACGTTGTAGCCGACGAGCAGCCGCTCTCCGAGGCTGACGATGTCGCGGGGCACGCAGTTGTTCTCGGTGCGCACCCGCGCGTTGCCGACGACCTGCAGCTCGGTGCCGCCGAACAGCTCCTTGCGGCGCGCGTTGAGGGCATCGGCCTTCTCGCCCAGGGCGCGGGCCTGCTCGAGCAGGCGGCGGCGGATGACCTCGTAGCTGCCGCCTTCGAGCCCCGGCTCCTCGGCCTGCCCGACCTTGGCGGGGGCGCTCTGCTTGGTCTGGCTCATCGGTCACCCGAAAGCGGGCGCTGGCCGAGAGGGGCGTCAGGGCCCCGGCGGCAAGCGCCCGCCTGCTCGGAGGGGACGGCTACTTCGAGTGGGGCCTCGCCTCGACCTTGGTCGAGACCTCGGCTTCGGCGGGCGCGCCCCGCGACGTCAGCTCGCGAGCCAGCGCGAGGAGGTGGTCCTTGAGGCCGTCGGTGCGGCCTGCCGCCACCCGCGCGAGGATGGTGGCCAGCGCCGCGCTCTGGGCGTCGCTCCCCAGCCCGGGGCGCATCAGGACGTCCTTGATGTCGGTGGGCAGGTCGGACTTGCCGCTCAGATAGCCCTGGAAGGCCGCCTTCAGGGTGTCGCTGTGCTCGAAGGCGCCGTCCACCGTCTGCCCCACCGTGACCGCCTTGACGAAGCGCTCGAAGAAGGCGCCGTCGCCGCCCACGATGTTGAACTTGGCGTGGGACAGCCCCTCGGCGAGCACCTTGGCCTGGGCCTCGGCGACCTCGCGGCGCACGCGGATGGCCTCCAGCTCCACGGCCTTCTCCTTGTCGAGCCGCAGGCGGAACTCCTCGTGGTCGCGCCCGATGCCGTCGAGCTCCTTCATCGCCACGGCCTTCTCCCCCAGGCCGCGCGCCTCGGCGGAGAGCCGCTCCTGGATGGCGGAGGCCTCCGCGAACAGCTTGTCCTTGAGCGCGATGGCCTCGGCCTGGCCCTGCTTCTGGATGGCAGCGGCGTTGGCGTCCTTGATTCGGACCTCGGCCATGCCCTTCTCCTGGGCGCCGACCGCCTCGGCGAGGCCCTGCTCCTTCACGACGTTGGCCTGGGCGAGCCCCTGCTCCTTGATGACGAGGGCCTGAGCAAGCCCCTGCTCCTTGATGACGGAGGCCTGCGCGAGCCCCTGCTTCTCGAGTGCGCTGGCGTCGGCCTCCTTGACGCGCACCTGGGCCATGCCCTGCTTCTCGACCGCGACGGCGTCGGCCTCCCTGACACGCACCTGGGCGAGCCCCTGCTTCTCGGTGGCCAGCGCGTCGGCCTCCTTGACACGGGCCTCGGCAAGACCGGGCGCTGAGGCCTCGGCCTGGACACCCTCGGCAGCGCGGATCTTCGCCTTGGCGGTCTTGTCGGCGGCTTGCAGATCGGCCTCGGCGAGGGTCAGGCGCTGGTTGGCGGCGTGCTTGGCCACCTCCTCGGCGGCGCGCGCGGCGCGCACCTCCTTGACCAGGTTCTCCTCGGCTTCGGTCTCGGCGGCGATGAGCGTCGCGTCCCTGACGCGCTTGGCCTCCGCCACCACGCGCACGTCCTTGATGCGCTCCTCCTCCTCGGCCACCGTCTTCTCGACGGCGATCTTGGCGCGGGTGACGTCGGCGATCTCCTTGCGCTCCTTCTCGAGCAGCTTCTCCTTCTCGATGCGCTGCAGCTCGACCTCACGCTCGCGCGAGATGGCCTCGAGGGCGCGGTCCTTCTGCACGCGCTCGCTCTCGATGCCGAGGACGCGCTCGCGGTTCTTCTCGGCGACGCCGACCTGGCGGAGCCGGTTCTGCTCGTTCACCGCCAGCTCCTCGTCGGCCTTGATCTTGGCGAGGCCGGCGCGGGTGCGCTCCTCGTTCTGCACCTTGTAGGTCTCGGCCT
>JACRCT010001189.1 GCA_016218885.1 Deltaproteobacteria bacterium
CGACGGCGAGGTTGCCGCGGTGGCCGCGGCCTTCGCTGATATCGCAGAGAGCGGCACCGGCGCGGTGACCGCCAAGGTGACGACGGCCGTTGCGCTGAGTGACTCCGCGCGCGAAGAACTCACGAAGAAACTCGCCAAGATGGCGGGCAAGGACGTGGAGCTGACGGTGCGGCTGAGCCCCGCGCTGCCCCGGCGCTTCCGAGGCGATGCCGGGAGGCTGCGGCAGGTGCTCGGCAACCTGCTGGGCAACGCCATCAAGTTCACCGCGCACGGCTCGATCCACCTGGACGCCGCGGCAGGCAACCTGCGCAACGACGGCCGGATGGAGGTGCGGATTCGCATCGAGGACTCGGGAGTGGGGATCTCGCCCGAGGCCCAGGCCCTGCTCTTCAGGCCCTTCGCCCAGGCCGACTCATCCACCGCGCGGCGCTTCGGCGGCACCGGGCTGGGCCTGGCCATCTGCAAATCGCTGGTGGAGGCGATGGGCGGCCAGATCGGCGTCACCAGCCAGGAGGGGGCGGGCTCGACCTTCGAGGCCGCGGTGTTCTTCCAGCCCGAGCTCAACGCTCCGCGGGTCACGGTCCCCCACGCCGCCAAGCTGCGCTCGCTCGTCGTCGTCCCCAACGCCCGGCTGCGCGGCGTCCTGCGCGAGCAGCTTAGCGACTGGGGCTTCGCGGTCGCAGAGGCGGGTGATCTGCGGCTCGAAGGTGAGCTCCCCGAGGTGGTGCTCTGCGACGAGTCCGCCTGGGCGGCAGGAGGTGGGCCGCAGAGCAGGGCGAGCCAGACCAAGGTGGTCGTGCTCCGCCCGGTCGTGGCCAGCGCCACCGACCTCAACGCGCCGCTTCCGGGCGCGACCGCCATCGTCCGGCTGCCGCCCCGCCCCAGCCAGCTCGCGCACACGCTCGAGCAGGCCTTGGCAGGCGGCGGCGGCGAAGCCCGTCGATCGGTCCCCGTGGCGAGCGGAGCCCTTGCCGGCGGCGCCCAGGCCCGAGTGCTCCTGGTGGAGGACAACCCCGTCAACCAGATGATCGCGTCCAAGATGCTGCAGAAGCTCGGGGTCACCGTGTCGGTCGCGGGAGACGGGCGCGAGGCGATCGACATCACCGCACGGGAGCAGTTCGATCTGGTGCTGATGGACTGCCAGATGCCCGAGGTGGACGGGTTCGAGGCCACGGCAGCCATCCGGGCTCGCGAGGCCCAGCAGGGGGTGGCGGCGGGGCGCATCCCGATCGTGGCCCTGACCGCCTCCGCCCTGCCCGGCGACCGGGAGAAGACGCTCGCCGCCGGCATGGACGATCACGTCTCCAAGCCGGTGACCTCCACGGCCCTGCGCAACGCGATCGAGCGCTGGGTACGCCGCGCGAGCGGGGGGTGAGGAAATGGCCCTCCCCTCCCCGCCCGCCGCGCGGCGAGAGGGTGCGGACCCGTCCTCCACTGTCTCGCGTGCCTTCTTGGCTCGCGGCTGGGCATCGCACATGGCACTGACGGCTTCCTGGTCTTCGAGCACCGCAATGGGGCCTTGGAGTGGATGGAAGATCAGATTCTGGCCGACGCAGGCTGGTCGGAGCCCGAGGGTGACGCGGGGGCTCTGTCCCTCGCGCAGATCGAGCTGTTCCGCGAGCTGCCGGCCGAGACCCTGGAAGCGCTGGCGGAGATAGCCGAGCCCATCCATCTCCCCCAGGGCGGAAGGCTCTTCTCGCAAGGTGATCGGGGGGACGCGCTGTTCCTCATTCGCCGTGGTCTCATCGACGTGCTCCTGCCGCTCCCTGGGAGTGGAAAGCGGCACCATGTCGCCACCTTCGGGCGTGGGGACTACGTCGGCGAGATGGCTTTCCTCGACAAGGGCGTGCGCTCCGCCGACTCGGACGCGAGGACGGAGGCCGACCTGTTCGCGTTGCGCCGCTCGCGATTCGACGAGCTCGCCCGCCAGCATCCCGCTGACGCCACCCGGGTCTTTGCCCGTCTCGCCTTGTTGGTCTCGAGGAGGCTGCGCACGGCAGATGCCGAGCTGAGGGTCTTGGAGGGCGCTACCGGTGCGGAAGATGCCCTGAGCGGCTTCAGCGCGAGCTTTCCTTCCATTGCGCTTCGAGCTCGTCCCACGTGGGGTACTCGAGCCCCGCGATGCGCGGCGTCTCTACCCGCCAGCCGTGCTTGGCCGCCCAGGCTTCCCAGACCTGGATCTTGCGCGCGAGGCTCTCGGGCGCGCTGGCGTCGGAGAACCGCTCGCGGTCCCAGTGCTCCTGCGACCGGACGAGCGGCCAGCCGTTGAGAGCGAGGGCCAGCGCGAGCGTCGAGCTGGAATGCCACGCCGCCTCTCCCAAGTCCGGGTCGTCCTCGAGCTCGCTCTCGCGCGAGCGAAAGGTCAGGGCGTGGCCGTCATGCTCGGCGCTTGCGAGGACGATGGGAGGACCGCTCACCGCGGCGCTGAGGCTCGCTTCGCGCTGCCCCACCTCGATCCGCGGCGGAGGGAGCCGCGGGCGCCAGGCGAACGTCAGGTCGCGCTTCCATCCCCAGACCCAAAAACCCGCCGCGAGGTAGAAGCGCACCGAGCGGGGCGAGCACCAGAACGCGTCGAGCCGGATGCCGAGGCCGTGAGGCGCAAGAGCGTGCCTGAGACGCTCGATGGCCCGGTGGCCGACACGTCTGCCCCGGCAGCTGGGGAGCACGAAGAAGCTGGAGATGCGCACGCTGGGGGTCCCCAGCGTGGCGGTCGCGATCGCGAGCGTGCCGGTCCGCGCCCCTTCCTCGACAAGCCAGTAGCAGCGCTCGAACTCACTGCGCTGAGCGAGGGGCCAGGGTCGCTTGGTCGTGGCCCGCCGCTCCAGGTCCGCGCGGATCGCGCCGTCGAAGGCGCGAGGGTCGGCGAGCTCGCTCAGCCGGTTCTCGGCCAGGCTCGCAAGGTCGCAGTCCAGCCAGGCGCGCTCCTCCTCGCCTCCGAGTGCCACCCGGGAGAGCCAGCACGCGCGCGAGAGCTCCTCGTGGAGGTCGTCGAGATCACGCACGCTCGAAAGATACTCCGGCGCCGTGCCCCGAGGGAGGTCGGGCCCTCGACTCGAGCAGGGAAGGGCCTTCGCGACCGCCGGCCCGCTCCGAACGACCTGCCCGACGTCGGGCAGGGTTCCGGGGGGCAAGTTCGCGGGAAGGGGCTACTCGCCCGACTGCTTGAACACGAAGGGATAGGTGACCATGGTCGCGCCCCCGCCCTTGGGGCTGGGGAACTTCCACGACCTCACGCGGACCGCGATGCATTCGGAAAGGTTCGCCTCGCTCAGGGTCGAGCCCTCGGCAGCCTCGGCGCTCTGCACGCCGCCGTCAGGAGCGATGACGAAGCGAACGGCGATCTTGCCGGCGAGGTTGGGCTTGGTCTGCAGCTCATTCTCGTAGCAGTAGCGGATCTGCCCGATGTTGCGGCGAATGACCTGGCGGATGAGCTCCTTGTCGAGCGTGCCCCGCACCACCGTGCCCTCGGAGCCGATGACAACGTCGATCTTCTTTTTGGGGTCGAGCTTGGCCACCTCGGTGCCGTAGCCCAAGAGGCCACCGCCGCGGCCCTTGGTGCCGATGCTGCCGATACCGATGGTGTTGCCCATGCCGCCACCGCCCGGGCCGGTGCCCCTCAGGCCAAGGCCATCGAGGCCACCCGCGTCACCAACCCGCGTGCCAAGAAGGCTGCTCACGGCTCCCTTGATGTCCCCGCCCAAGCCACCCTGTCCGAAGACAGTGGACAGACCGCCTCCGCTCATGCCGGCGCCGATCGTCTTGAGCAGACCCAAATTCTTCACCAGGTCCTTGGCATCGATGTCGATGGCCTTGGGCGCGGGGCGGTTGGTCTTATTCTGGGCCAGGTCCTTGCGGCCCATCTTGCCCTCTTCCCCTTTGTGCCTCTCGGCGTTCTCGCCGGGCTGCGGGTCTTTGATGTCGATGAGCTTCTCGAGGAGCGCGTTCTTCTTAGGTTTGGCCGCCTCGGAGATGAGGAACCTGGCGATCGTCAGCCTGTCGACGCTGGGGTCCTCGGCCACCACATCGGCTTCGGTATGGGTCGCGGCGGTGATCGCGAAGACCCCAAACACGAACGCCAGCAGGAGAGAGAGGTTGATGAACCGAAGATCGATGGACTCCGACAGCGGCACCGCCACCTTCCGGGGCCGGGCGCCGTAGGCAAGCTCAGCGCGGATTCCGCAACCCAGGTCTACCCAGGCGAAGTCGGTGGAGCGGACCTCGTGCGAACCGCCCCTCAGCCGCTCGACGTTGCCTCCACGATCGAGCTCGCCGACCATCCCGGGACCCAGGTTCACGGTGAAGTTGCCGTCCGAGGCGCTCACCAGCTCGAACTCGGTAGCCCCGAGCCTGTCGCTCTCGATGCGCAGGTCGCAGCGGCGAGTGCTGCCGATGAGCAGCGGAGTCGGGGTGTCGTGCTGCGAAACCTGGAGGGTCTGGTCGCCCCACAGGTAGCGGATCTGCAAGCTGAGCCGCTGGGCATCCCTGGGAGCGCGGCGCGCCTCTGGCTTCTGCCGGACGTAGGAGGCAAAGGCCTTGTCCTGGAAGGCGAGCTTGCGGCCCCGACCGTCCTCGGGGTTCATCGGTTCGCCCGAGTCGTCGCCGCGCTCCATCCGCTCCCACGCGGGCTCGTTGTCGAGGTCAGCTGGCGGGGGCGGCGGCACGAAGGCGACCAGCGGGCTGATGGCCGGAGCGGGCAAAGCGGCCAAGGCCGGCGATTGCATCGAAACGGCGCCGGGCGCCGTCGCCACCTCGCTCACCGACTCGGCTGCCGGCGCTACCAGCGGAGCAGCAGCCATGGCGGCCAGACCCGCGCCGCGCTCGACCACGATTCGGGTCGCTCCGATGCGAATCTCGTCGCCGAATTCGACGAAGCCCTTGTTGACGCGCTTTCCGTTGAGAAAGGTGCCCTCGACGCTGCCCATGTCGACGATGGAAAGCCTGCCGTCGCCTTCGACGTGGAGCACCGAGTGGATACGCGAAGCCTTCTCGTCGTCGAGACGCAGGTGGGCGGTGTACAGCCGCCCAATCTTGATCATGTCGCGCTCGAGGTCTTTGGTCGCGACCAGCTCGTCGCCCTTGAAGACTTTCAACCTCACTCGGACGGCCATGGGCTCTCCTCGCGATGTCGCCATCGCTCCCTAAGGGACGGGATGCTGGCTCGTTGGACAACCCCTCGGAGCTGCGGTTCCCGGAGTGTCGTTGGGGACTCCAGAGCAACCCCAAGTGGCACCACGCGGCGCCCCTTGCCGTCGGTCGCTTGGGATCCGTCAGACACGTGCGGGAGGCTTGAAGTGGCACCCCGTGAGACCACCGGTCGCCGGCGCCGGGCCCATCACGTCGAGGGCTCAGAAGGGCGAGCGCTTCCCGACCTGCCGGAGTGAAACGTGGGGCGTCACCGACGTGGCGTCCTCAGGCAGGGTGAAATCGCCGAGCGGCCGGGCCTCGTTCACAAGCCCCGCCAAAGTTGCACGACCGTTCAGCCCGAGCGTAGGCCCGCGAAGCGGGCCGGAGTCGAGGGCCACGAATCACCACAGAAGCCCCCTCGACTCCGGCCTCGCAAGCTCGGCCTACGCTCGGGGTGCCCGGTGGACGCCCAACGGCCGAGCCTACGAACGAGGCCAGCGGCCGTGGCTCATACCGTGCCGGCTTTCTCATGGCTGCCTTCCGGTCTGCCGGACACGAGGGCCGAGCCAGGGAGCCCCTCCATCGGAATCGCAGTCATCAAGGCGCCGGCACGGCCGTTCCTGGCGCTGGCATTCGCGAAGAAGACGACGGCGAAGAAGACGACGGCATGGACCGCCTCAAGCGAGATCGTAGACGTCTACTTCGACTCCGCGTTCCCCGAGCTCGCGCTCGATGATCGGCTCGATCTGCTCCCACTTGCCGCCTGCCAGACCGCAGCCGATACGAGGCATGTGGACCGAGGCTCGCTGCTCAACCGCAAAGGCTGCGACCTTCTGCAGCCCGGCACGGATGGCCTCATACCGGATGGGCGGCACGCCGTTCTCCGCACGCAAGTCGCGCTGGCCCACCAGGCTGGCCACCCAAAGCCCATCCGCCACCTGGACGAATTGCACTGCACCGAGCGCGAAGTCGTTGGTCGCTCGTTGCTTGAACCAGGCGCGATAGGCCGCCTCGGGCTGTGGCCAACGCTTGGAGATGGCCATGACGAAGCCCTTGCCCCAGCCTCCAACGTCGTTGCAGACGTGCACGATGACCTTCGCCCCATTTGCGGTCGGCTCCGTGGCGTCGCCTTTGACGTAGCGAATCATTGCTCTCCACCCCCTCCTTCGCGGCTGCCGGCCCGCTCTGAAACGACCTGCACGACGTCGGGCAGCTTGCCGTGGGGCAAGTTCGCGGGAGGGGCCTTCGCGACTGCCGACCCGCTCTGAAACGACCTGCCCAACGTTGGGCAGGTTGCCGTGGGGCAAGTTCGCTGGAAAGGCCTTCGCGGCTGCCGGCCCGCTCTGAAACATCATGCACGACGTCGGGCAGGTTGCCGTGGGGCAAGTACGCTCGAGCGACATGCGCCCTACACCCCCGCCGCCTTGAACGCCCCGTCGACGATGGCCTGGGCCTCGGCCTGCAGCCGCTTCAGGTGCTCCCTGCCCTGGAAGCTCTCC
>JACRCT010001190.1 GCA_016218885.1 Deltaproteobacteria bacterium
ACTGCGGGCTCATATGGGCTCTGCCCATACCCGCTGGGGGCCACGGCCCCCAGACCCCGGGCTGGGGCTCGCTCGTGGACCCAAGGAACACCCGACACAACGGGCTCTGCTTGACATCGGGGGGCCTTCTCATGGAAGCGCTCTGAAGAGCGCTAACCGGCACGAGCACCTTGCCTCGATTGCTTGGGCTCCGACCGATCGGTCCATGGCTCAAAGCTGCTTCTAGCTCGTCTGCTGACAGGCCCCCAGCTCCGTGCAGGCACCCCCGATCCACGCGCCGGCCGCCGCGGCGACTCTCTGCGGCGCGAGAGGCGGAGCGGCTCCACGAGCCGACCTCCAAGCGGGTTCGAGTGCCGGACCGGCGGATCGACAGGCGGGCGTGCGGCAACCGATGGCCCGAAGGTCCGCCCGGCCAGGCCACGAGGTCCGCGCGAACCTGTCGAGGCACGAAGGCTCTCCCGTCGGCCACACCGAAGCCAAGATCGCGGTCGACGGGCAAGACCCGGTGGTGGTGCTGCTGCCTTGAGCGCTGACGGTTGGACGAGCAAGGCGATGCCCCATCGGAGGCAGCCCTCAGCCCGCCCTGCCTCGGCGCCGCACCAGGACCAGCGCGCCCAGGAGCAACAGCTCGTAGCCCGCCAGCGGCGTGTCGACGGCCGAGCAGCCACAGCTCAGAGTCGCGCTCTGGTCTCGCTCCGCAGTCGGCAGATGGGCCGTGCTGGCGTCGGCTATCACCGCGGCCCCGGAGTCCTGGGGAAGCGAGGCATCCGCCTGCTCGGCTGCGGCGTCAGGTGGCACCCCGGCATCCGCGTAGAGGCAGATGCCGCCCTGGCATTCGACGCCCTCCGGGCAGGCATTGAAGCAGGGATCGGTCAGGCAGTAGCCGTCGACGCAGACCTTCCCCGCCTCGGCGCAGCTTTGGATCTCTCCGCCTTCACAGGGCAGGGCACACTCGTGAGCCACACATACATAGCCGTCCTGCGTGCGGCAGCGGGTGCTCTTGCCATCGCAGTCGAGGTCCTTGCCCGAGCCACAGTCCTCGGAAGCACCGGGATGGACCGCGAAGTCGGAGTCCTCACAGTCGTCGCCCTGGCACCGGGAATCGGGGTGGCCGTCCCCGTCGCGATCCGGGCAGCGGCATTCCCCCTGCTCGTCAGCCTTGAAGAACCGCCCGCACACGGTGATCTCTCCCGAGGCCGTGGCGGTGTGGCCGCCCACGTCGACGACCGTCGCCTCCAGACGGTGGACGCCCGGGTCGGCGCGCACGCCGCCGCTCTCGGCACTCCAGGTGAGCGTACGTTCCAGCCGGGCAGCGTTCAGCCCGTGGTCGGACGCGGAGAGCTCCAATCGCGTGCCGTCGGGCGAGGTGAGCTTGAGCATCCAGCCGGTCAGGCCCGTCCGGTCTTCAGCGCGCAGCACGATGGTGGAGGTGAGGTTGGCGTCGGTGAGAGGATCGGGGGCATCGGCAAGCGTGAGGGTGGGAGCGGTGAGGTCGACGATCTGGACTCCGTCACTGGTGCGCTCCGGCGATACCACCTTGCTTCCGTGCTGAATCGCGTAGGCGCGGACCACGGCGCGATAGGTGAAGCGGAAGGACAGGTGCAGGCCGGTGGCAGCGGCGCTCGTGACCAGGCCGACGTCGGTCCAGTACTGCACGTAGGTCCCGTTCTGTGAGACGAAGGCGATCTCGTAGCCCTCGGCACCGGCCACCGGCTCCCAGTTGGCGGCCAGCACGTCGGCGCGCTCGGTGCAGTCGAGGTCTTCGGGCGCCAGCGCTGCGCAGCGGCCCGGGCCAAGGTCGCTCGTCCCGAGGAAGGTGCCATCGGTGTCGTAGATCGCCGCGGGCGCCGGGAGAGCACCCTGATCGATGCCATAGAGATAGCCGTCGGCCACCGAGACCACGAGCTCCACCTTGCCGTCGTTGTCGAGGTCCGCCGCGATGGGCGAGCCGACCGGGTAGCGCAGCTCCAGGGCCCAGATCTTCGCGCCGGTGCTGGCGTCGATGGCGAAGAGCCAGCCGTCGCTGGTGCCGAAGACGAAGGCGGCCTTTCCGTCGCCGGCGAGGTCGCTGATAGCCAACGGAGAGCCGCCGTAGCCCGGCGGAAGGTCGGCGGGAGGCGTCTGCGGCGCGAGGAAGATCTGCCCGCCGGCGGGCTGCAGGTCAGCGAGGATGGCGCCACTGGCCCCGTCCTGCAGGTAGCAATGGGGCTGGTCTGCCCGGCAGGCGAAGGCGCGCACCCCCGCGGCCGTGCTGGCCACCGCTGCGTAGCGCTGGTAGTCCTCGCCAGGCAGGTCTGTGCTCGTCCACTTGAGAGCGAGCGAGGACTGCCCGGCTCCCACCTCATAGGCCTCAGGCCCGCGCTTCGTGCCGGAGCTCCCGCCCGAGAGCAGGATCTCGAGCGCTCCATCTCCATCGAGGTCGAACACGGTGGGCATGGCGGCATAGGTGGCGACGCCTTCGACCCTGGCCAGCTCCTGCGCCGCCGGTGGCGAGCCCACGCCTCCCAGCAGCCGCGCCGTCCGGTAGGGGGTGATCACGTAGCGATCGCCGGTGGCGACCGGGTACACCGCCCGGTATCCCTGCCCGTCACCCTGGTAGCTCAGGGCCTGGTACTCCTGCCAACCCTTGGTCAGGTCGGTGCCACGCAGGACACCGTAGGCCGACCGATCTGCGATGGGCAGCAAGTAGTCGTAGAAGAGATCGAGCGCGCCGTTCCCGTCATAGTCGCAGGGAAGCGGGTCGTGGTAGCTGCCAGCCCGGGTGCTGGACGCGGCCAGTGGTGCACTCCACCGGACCGTCGTGCCGTCGCCGCCCAGGCCCCGGAGCTCCAAGCCGATGGCCGCGCTCCTCACCGTCGCCATCTCCGGCGCGCCGTCAGCGTCGAGGTCCACCAGGCTCAGGCTGCCCATTCCGGGGTTGCTGATCGCCCAGTCCACGCGCGGAGGGTGGAGCAGGTCCGAGACGGCTGGTGAGGGGTTCAGGCGAAGCAGGTACCCGCGGTTGTCCACCACCAGCAGGTTGATCTGCGGCGCGGTCGGGTTGGCGTCGAGATCGGCGGCGAGCAGCCAGTCGGTCTGGTAGCCCCCGGAGCGCAGCTCGGGCATGCCATCGCGGTCGCCGTCATTGGCCAGCGTGAAGTCCGACGCCAGGACCTCCACGAAGCCGTCGGTGCGGTTGACGAGGAGCTGCACGCCAGGACCCGCGGTCGGGACGACCCCGACGGCCGGGTGCACCGAGGAGACTCCAGCGTTCACGAACAACGGATGCTGGAGGACGGAGACCGGCATCGCGCCCCCTGCGCGCAGGGCCTGGAGCGCGCCGCTGCGCGACACGAGGAGCTCGGGAATCCCATCGGGCACCGGCCCGGCGTCGATGAGGAGCGGCAGGCCGGAGAGGGACTGGCCGGCGAGCCCGCTCGGGTCGTTGGCGGAGAGCAGGCTCGTCGAGGGCAGCTCCCAGAGGAGCGCCGGCGGCGTGGCCCAGGCAAGGCGGTACGCCCGGACGCCGCTGTTCGAGAGCTTCTGCGTGAGCAGCTCCACCACGCCGTCCCCGTCGAGATCGGCGGTCCCCAGAACCTTCTCGTCGCTCAAAGTGGCCAGGACCGCAGGCGGGCAGTCGGTCAGCTCATTGAAGGAGCAGGCACTCTGGCAGGTGGCACTCAAGCAGGTCGAGGGACATGCCCCATTGCCCGCGGCGTCCAAGAGCATGGTCGTCCAACCGGTACCGCCCTCGGGCAGCGTGTGATCGTAGAGGGAGGCAGCGACGACATGGCCCCCGTTGCCGGCCAGCTGGAAGACCGAAGTCCCGACGAAGGAGGCGGCGTCGGAGAGGCGATCTGGCAGAGCGCGCTGCCAACGCACCCGCATCGTGCCTTCTCCGGCAATGGCTCCCTCCACCTCCAGGAGCAACACCCGGTGCGAGGACAGGCTCGCGTAGCCCGTGGTGTGGATGAAGGCCAGGATCTCGTCCCGACCGTCCCCATCCACGTCGGCCAGGCGCAGCGCAGCGCCGCCGTAGGGGATGCTGCCGATGCAAGGCGCGGCGCCAGGGTCGGTGTCGCCCTGGCTGTAGGGCTTCAGCTCCCCGGTCTGGCCGCTGTAGACGTAGATGTGCTGGGTGCCCGGGACGACCACGTCGAGCTGGCCGTCGCCGTCGACGTCACCCAGCGCCTGGTTCCTGCCGCAGTAGTAGTCGCGCCCGGTGCCGGGCACGGACATGACCCGGAACTCCGCCTCGTAGGCCTCCCGGGTCAGCGTGCCGGCCTCCACCGCCAGCCGGTCGGCCATGAGCCGCGCGAAGCCTAGCTTGAAGGTATAGGCGTTTCCGCCGCCATACCCGTTGGGCTTCACTCGATCCCTCGATGAGCCGCACGCCAGATCGGCGACGTAGAGGTCCTTGGCTCCGTCGCCGTC
>JACRCT010001191.1 GCA_016218885.1 Deltaproteobacteria bacterium
AACCTGGCTCTGGCCTTGGTCCATGACCCCGAGCTGATCGTGCTCGACGAGCCAGAGGCAGGGCTCGACCCCCAGAGCAGGGTGAAGGTGCGCGACTACCTGCGGTCCCTGGCCCGCAAGAAGACGGTTTTGCTCTCCACCCACGACATGGACGAGGCCGATCGCCTGGCCGATCGGGTGGCCATCCTCGACCAGGGTCAGCTCCTGGTTTGCGACGCCCCGGAAGCGCTCAAGCGCCGCTTGGGGGGTGGGGAGGTCATCGAGCTGCGCCTGGGCGAGGGCCCGGAAGGTGCTGCCGCCGACGCCCTCTGCGACCTGGCCGGCCTGACGGCGCAGGTCGCTCCGGGGCTGCTGACGGTGCGGGCCGAGCGCGCCGCCCAAGCCCTGCCCCGCGTCCTGGAGCGGCTCGCGCAGCGGGGCGTCGCCGCCGGGGAGGTGCGGCTGCGCCCGTCCACGCTCGAGGACGTGTTCATCGATTTGACCGGGAGGAGGTTGCGCGAATGAAGCTCGCCGGCGTGTTCCGCAAGGCCCTGCGCGAAGCGAGCCGCGACCGGCTGGTGGTCGCCCTCACCCTCGCCTTCGCTCCCTTCTTCGTGGTGTTGGAGTGGTTTGCCTTCCCCAGCCTGACCCCCGCCTACAAGATCGGCTTCGTCGACCAGGACCCGGGGAACGCAGGTGAGGAGCTCGCCGCGGAGATCGGGGGCATCAAGGACGGCTCCGGCCGGAGCGTGCTCGATGTCGTCCGGTTCTCGGACCGGGACGAGGCTACCGAGCGGCTCAAGCGCCGCGAGGTGACGGCCCTGGTGGTCGTGCCCGAGGACTTCTCCGCGGCCCTCGCCCGGCGCAGGGAGGAGCCTGCGGCCCCGCCGGCGACGCTCACTCTCTCGGGAGATTTGACCCAGGCCTCCTACGCCGTGGCGGCCGTCATGGCCGGTTCCGCTCTGGAAGCCTACGTGCAGCGGGCCACGGGGCGCGCGAGCCCGGTGAAGGTTTTGGAGGAGGCCTTGGGCGGAACGGCGTCGCGCACCGACTTCGAGCTCTACGTCCCGGGGGTGTTCGTCTTCGCCGTGATCATGCTCGTCTTCCAGGCGGCCATGGCGGTGGCGCGCGAGGCGGAAGCGGGGACCTTGCGCCGGCTGCAGCTGACGCGGATGACGAGCTTCGACTACCTCGGCGGCACCAGCGCGGTGCTCCTGCTCATCGCCTTGGGCTCGGTGGCCCTCACCTTCGCCACTGCACGCCTGCTGGGCTTCCGCAGCAACGGGCCGCTCTGGCTGGCCATGGGGATCACCGCGGTGACCGCGGCCTCGGTGATCGGCACCGGCCTGATGGTGGCCGCCTTCTCCAGGACCACGAGCCAGGCCTTCGTCTTGGCCAACTTCCCCATGGGCCTGCTGATGTTCTTCTCGGGGGCGATGTTCCCCATGCCCAAGCTCGCCCTCCTGGAGGTCGGCGGCCATGCGCTCGGACCTTTCGAGCTGCTGCCGCCGACCCACGCCGTGGCGGCGCTCAACAAGATCTTCGCCTTGGGCGCGGGCCCCGCCGAGGTGGCCTTCGAGCTGGGGGCGCTCGTGTCGTTGAGCGCTCTCTACTTCGCCGCCGGCGTCGTGCTGCTGCGGCGCCGCTGGCAGGGCGGGTGAGGGGACGCCTTCCGGTCACACCGTGAGGACGAGCGTGCCGAGCGCATGCCCCTGGCCGCGGATCGCCTCCTCGGCGCGGCGCCGCACTTCCGACGGTTCGGGAGAAGCCATGGGCACCAGGCTCGCGGCGGCAGCAAAGGCCGCGTCCTGCTCTTCCTACCGAGCCATTCCAGCCACTTGAGCGGCAAGCGCCCGTCCTGGCTCGGCATTCTGGGAGGGCTGGGTCCTGAGCGAAGCCACGGGCTGCCCGCTACTGCCCGAGCGCCATTCTCCACCAATCACGGTCGAGAAATGAGAGAGACTCACCTGACCACGACTCGTGTCCAGGCAGTGCCCCAATCCGCAGAGAACAAGTTGCCCTGCGCCTGGATTACGCGGACCAAGTAGTCTCCAGAAGCAAGCGGCGCCTGCGCAAGCGCGACCACAACATCAACGCCGCTGGGGGCTACACCAAGGCTTACTGGGCTCGGAATTGCTCCCTTGCTAGCCTCGACCCCGTCAATAGCGACGATTTGCCATACCAGCTCGGTCCCCGACGGAACCGGGTTTGCTTCTCTGGAATAGTCTGGAAGGGTACTGGCATTGGGGCAGGTGGCGTTGCATCTGAAGAGCCTAATCTCCCTGGCAGGATCCCCTTCCCAGGCAACCGTTGGCGGGCGAGTATTCTCGTCCACCGAAATCGAGAAGGAATAGTCCGATCCACCGCAGGCAGAAAGCCACCCACACGCAACAAATAGGGCCGGCAGCAGGAATCCAGTTCGCCTCACGAGGTCCTCCTTCCAAAAAGCGCCAGGCCCAACGCAAGCCATGTGCCATGCCGGGTGCCCTCTGAACCGCCGGAGAAGGCCTCGAGAACCTACGACACCAATGTCACTATGCGCCTGAAGTTCGGCGGCGCCCAGCAAGCGGGGGATTGGTCTGAGAGGTCAATCACATTCCTCTGCCGACGAGCCTCGCCCATCGCGCTTCGACGACTGGCGCCGTCGCCTCGACCTGGACGTGGGTGCACCGGGCGGTCGCGTTCATGCCGGCCAATGCGTAGCTGCCACCCGAGGTGTGCCGAGCGCCGTGGCTGCTGATGCGACGGATGCCGGCCTCGGCGGATGGCTTGGTGAACCACCGGTCGAGCGTGTTGTTCGAGAGCCGCCCGCCCTTCGTGCTGGGGAAGAGACTCTCCTTGGCGCCGCGGATGAGTTGATCTCGGAGATGCACCTTCCGTTATCGCAGACGAGCGGAGGGCAGCACTGCTCCGTCATGGTGCAAGCGCCGCACTTCCCACCGACGCAGGCCTGATTGAGGCAGTCCTCGCAGACGCTGCAGGTATCGTTCGGAGGGGTGGCGCCGACACACTCCTGCCCCGCGTTCGTGACCGCCGTGTCGAAGTGGACTGCAGCTCCGGCGGTAACCTGGAAGCTGCCAGCGAGCAGCCCGCCGTAGTAGTCGGAGTGGGCGGTGCTCCCGATCGTACCGCTCGCCGCATAGACGTTTCCGGCGATCAGCGAAGAGCCGGTGGTCACGAGGTCTCCGGAAAGATAGAGGCGCGTGACGGCCGGATAACTCACTGAGCCCAGGGAGAAGCCCGTGGTGACGCTCACGTCCCCGGCGATGAAGACGTCCAACTCGGCATCGGGAGTGAGGGTGATGGTCACCGGGCCCACCGTGTCGACGCTCCCGACGAAGAGCGCGGTACGTCCATGCGCGACGATGACGCTCGGCCTGGAGATCGCGCTCAGGTAGTACCGACCGCAGGGGAGATCGAGCCGGGTGGCCCGAGGCATCGGAAGGGGTCGCTGACTCACTTGCACAGTTGCATCCTGGCGCTACGACGAAGACCGCAGCGACGACCATCGAAAATCGGACCATGACCAATCTCCAAGTTGTGGCGAGCGCGCACCGCGTGCGAAGACGAACGGCGGGAAGCTCTGGTCTCCCGCGCGCTCGTGTGGTTGAGCGCTCTCTACTTCGCCGCCGGCGTCGTGCTGCTGCGGCGCCGCTGGCAGGGCGGGTGAGGGGACGCCTTGGGGTCACACCGTGAGGACGAGCTTGCCGAGCGCATGCCCCTGGCCAAACTCGGCGAAGGCCCGCCCTGCGTCGCTGAGCGGGTAGGTCTTGCCGACGACCGGCCTGACCTTGCCGCTCTCCAGGAGGTCCTTGAGCGCCAGGAGCCTGGCCGTGTCGGGCAAGGACAGGAGCGGGCGGAGCCTCTGGGTCACCACCAGCGACAACAAGCTCGCCCAGAGGACGGTCGGCAGCGACGCCAGCCAGCGATGCTCGAACTGGCCGTTGTTGGGGATCAGCGTTCCGCGGGCCGCGAGCGCGCGCCTGGCCTCCGCGAGGGTGCGCTTTCCGGCGTTGTCCAGGATGACGTCGTAGCGCAGCCCACCGCGGGTGAAGTCCTCGCGGGTGTAGTCGATGACGCGGTCGGCGCCGAGCGAGCGGACCAGCTCCACCTTCGCCGTGCTGCAGACCCCGGTCACCTGTGCGCCCAGCGCCTTGGCGATCTGGACGGCGAAGGTCCCGATGCCGCCGCCGGCGCCGGTGATCAAGACCTGCTGTCCGGCCTTCACCGCGCCGACGTCGCGGATGGCCTGCAGCGCGGTCATGCCGGCGACGGGGACGGCCGCGGCCTGCTCGAACGTGACGCCCGCCGGCTTGTGCACCAGGTTCTTCTCCAGGGCGGGCGCGTACTCGGCGAACGTTCCGTTGCCCTGGCCAAAGACCTCGTCGCCCGGTCGCAGCCGCGTCACGTTCTTGCCGACGGCCTCGACCGTCCCTGCGAGGTCCATTCCGCCGACGGGGTTGCGGGGCGCGAGCAGCCCCGAAGCGAGGCGGGCGACGAACGGCTCGCCCCGCAGGGTCGCCCAGTCGCCGGGGTTGATGCTCGCCGCCCGTACCCGCACCAGCACCTGGTCGTCCCTGATCGACGGCCGGTCGATCTCCCTGAGCTCCAGGACCTCGGGCTCGCCGTATCGTCTCTGGACCATCGCCTTCATCGCCCTCACCCCTTTCTGTCGTCCGCCACTGGAAGGTGCAGCTTCGCCCGGTCGCCCCAGCCGGCGGACGGCGAGCTCATGCCACGCTGATCGCGACGTGGCCCCTCTTCGGTCCGCTCTCGGCCCAGCGATGGGCCTCGGCGAGCTGCTCCAGCCGGAAGCGCCGCCCCACGACGGACTTCAGCTTGCCCGACTCGAGGAGCTCCTTGACGGTGCGCAGCGACTCGGCGCTGCCGGGGGCGAGCGCGCAGATCACGCGCAGGTCGGCGCCGGTCAGCCGGGTCCAGAGCATCTGCAGCAGCTGCTTGCCCTTGAAGCTGGCCAGCAGGTAGCGCCCGCCTGGCTCCAGCGAGCTCCTGCAGCGCGCGAAGGAGCTTCTGCCCAGCACGTCGAAGACCAGAGCGTAGGTCTCGCCGCTCCGGGTGAAATCCTCCTTGGTGTAGTCGACGACCCTGTCGGCGCCCAGGGACCGCACCAGCTCGAGCCCCGCGGTGCTGCAGACCCCGGTCACCCGGGCCCCGAAGTGGTGGCGAGCGAGCTGCACCGCCGCGGAGCCGATCCCGCCGCTGGCGCCCAGGACCAGGACCCTCTGCCCCGGCTGGATGCGCGCGTTGCGCAAGAGCTCCAAGGCCATGATTGCGCCGTAGGGTGCGACGGCCGCCTCCTCGAAGGTCAGGTTGGCGGGCTTCCTGGCCACGCATCCGTCCTCGGGCATGCAAAGGTACTCGGCGTCGGCGCCCATCCCCTGGCCGAGGTAGCCGAACACCTCGTCCCCCGGCTTGAAGGTCGTGACGGCCTTCCCTGCCGACTCGACGACCCCTGCGAACTCGCTTCCCAGAATGGATGTCCGGGGCTTCGTGAAGCCGGAGTACAGCCGCGCGAAGACCCAGAACAACAGAGGCATGTTGAACTGGCTCGGCGTGACGGCCTTGAAGTTGCGGACCATGAGGTCCCCGAAGCTCACCGAGGTTGCCCGGACCCCAACCCGGATCTCCTTGGCTCTCGGCTCGGGCCTGGGCACCTCCTGGAGCTGGAGCACCTCCGGCGGACCGTAGCTCGTGCAGACCATCGCTCTCATGGGTCACCCCTTCCCTTGCCTGCCGTGTTTCATGGCTCTGAGCCCTTCGCTCCATGACTATCCCGGCGCGCGGGAAACGGTTTCACGCCGCTGGGTGGGCGTGGTCCAGGGCGAGCAGGGCCTGCAGGACCTCCAAGTCGCTACTCGATCGGCTTGGCTCCGGGCCGGTACCTCTCCGGCACCTCTTCCAGCCTCTGCACCAGGTGCTCGAGCCCTCTCTCATCGATGTAGCTGTAGGCCGAGGGCGTAGCTCTGGGCGCGCGCGTCGGCTCAGCGGTCACCGCGCTGCTCGGTGCGGTTCTCTGTTCCGAGGACGGGCGCGTGAATTGCCAGAAGCCGAATAGCGCTCCCGCCGAAAGCGCCACGACTCCGATCGCCAGCGACGCTCCCAGCAGTGGACTGCCGCCCGCGCCCGTCCTGAGCCCGGCTCCCGCTTCACTCGATTCCATCGCCGGCCGAGTGCTGCCCGCCTGGCCGAAGGCACGCCGGTACAGCCTTAGGAGAAGAAAGAGCGCTACGGCGCCGATGAGCAGGAGCTGCAGGAAGCTGCCCAAGAACACCACGCTCCAGCCGCGGAACTTGGACAACATCCAGACGATGCCGCCGCAGGCGGCGAGGAAGAGCCCCAGATCCGTTGCCGTTCTCACGGAGCCGAGCTGGCTTAGCGGGAAGACGAGACGGATTCCGAGCACCGCTCCCGCCAGGCAGACGATGGGCGCCACGAGCAGCAGAAGGTTCGCGTCGAAGACGCTCACGCCGAGGTAGCCGCGCGCCACGAAGATGGCCACGACCTCTCCCAGCACACCGACGATGGCCATGGCCATGACCGCGCTGGCAACGAAGCGGCCATCAGTGTCCGTCCGGCCTCCTTTGCCGATGTACGCCAACACGGTCCCGGTCAGGGGCAGGAGCACCGCCACTGCCAGGATGAAGGCCGCGTTCAGGTCGGCCCAGGAGTAGCTCGCGAGGAAGAACTCGTTCAGGGTCATGGCATGCTCCGGCAATCACCGCGACGGATGGATGATGACAGCCGATCGGCACGCTTGCGCAAGGAGGCCTGTGACGAGCGCCGGCGCACCAGGCGCTCGGTGCGAAGGCGAAGTTGCGCCACGTAGCGCAACTTGCCCTGGACGGCCGGCGCCCGGTGCGCGCGCAGGCGAAGTTGCGCCACGTAGCGCAACTTGCCCAGGACGGCCGGCGCCCGGTGTGCGCGCAAGCGAAGTTGCGCCACGTATCGCAACTTGCCCTGGACGGCCGAGGTCCGGTGCGCGAGGTTGCGCAGCGCAACTGGGACCAAGAGCCTCCTTGCCCCGCCACGGGGAAAAGCGGATTGGTGCGCGAGAGGGGAAGGGACATGACTGCGACACGTCGATGGGTCGTAGCTCCGCTGGTGATGCCAGCCGCGCTGATGGCCGGAGTAGCGGTCTTCGGCGTGGGTCGCTGCCGATAGATGGGCGTCGGAGAGCACGGGTGGGGCTGGGCGATCCTCGCCCTCTATCTCGCGTGGATGCTGCTCGAGGGGCGAGTCTCCTTGCGCGACGCCCGGCCCTCGGGGACCCAGGCTGATCAGGGCAGCGCGCTCGCCTATGGTGCAGCACACGCGGTGACGGCCTGGAGCGCCTTTGCCCT
>JACRCT010001193.1 GCA_016218885.1 Deltaproteobacteria bacterium
CGGTTCCTTCAACTAGCCCGCGCCCGCTTAATGGTCGCCCCTTTTCGCTCTGGCCGATGAAGCTGGCCAGAGCGAAAAGGGGCTCAGTTGTGCGAAAGCCGGGCTAGCCTCGGGGGACCCTTGGACTGCGCGTTTCGAAGCCGGACCTATCCTGGACAATCAGTCTGCGGTGACGCCGTAGCAGTCGTCGAGTCGATGGGGGCGTCCCTGCTGGCGGTTATCGACGGGACAGGCCACGGCCCCGAGGCCGCCGAGGCCGCCCGCCAGGCGTGCCAGGTCATCGGTGCCCATGCCCAGCTGCGCCCCGCGGCGCTGCTCGAGCGCTGCCACCGGGAGCTGCGCACGACGCGCGGAGCGGCGATGGGCCTGCTGCGCATCGACTCTGAGATGAAGGGGCAATTCGCCGGAGTCGGCAACGTCGCGGTGGTCACGCGGAGCACCAGCCCCATCACCGTCCTGAGCCACGCCGGCATCGTCGGCCATCGGATGCGCAAGGTGCACGAGTTCGAGTTCCGCTGCGGTCCCGGCGATCTGATCTGTCTCTACTCCGACGGCGTGCGCTCGTCGCTGCGACTGGACGAGGTCCTCGGCTTGCCGTTGCCCCAAGCAGCCGAGCGCATCCTCGACACCTACGGCAAGTCGAGCGACGACGCGACCGTGCTGTTGGTCTCCCTCTGATGCCGCCGCGCTGCGCAGAGCAGCCTGTCTTGCCGGCCTGGGGCGCGGGACGCCGGTACTTCCTGATCTACACGCTCTTCGTGGACTCCCTGGCCGACCGCTTTGCAGCGGCCGAGCTCGCCCAGCGAGCAGCTCGCTCGTTGGGCTTCGGTCCGCGCGCCCGCGCGGCCTCGGGCATCATCGCCGCGGAGCTGGCCGAGAACATGGTGCGCTACGCGAAGGGAGGTCGAATCGAGATCTCGACGCGGTTCGACGCCGGAGCATTGCGCATCGCCGCGACGGACCATGGTCCCTCCTTCCGCGACATCCGGCGCGCCTTCGCCGATGGTTCGACCGACGAGGGCCCGATCCCTCCCGAACACGTTGCCGGGCGCCTGGGCTTCGGGTCCGGGCTGGGCGCGGTCCGAAGGCTCTCCGATGCGGTGGTGATCTCGGCCGATGCGGCCGAGAAGAGCATCATCGCCGACGTCGCTCGAGACGAGCGCCTGCGCCTCGTGGCCTGCCCCCTTACGGTTCACGCGAGACAGGACGAATCGTCGCTTCGAGAGCGAGCGGCTGGCGAGTAGGCTCGCGCCTGAGGTTGCCGATCTTCCCGAGCCGCCTCGCATCGAGCTGGAGGGTACGCCGCGCTCGCTAGCGGGGGAGGCGAAACGCCGCGCTGACCTTCGTCCCCTGCCCGACCGCGGACCAGATTCTGAACTCGTCAGCCAGGGCCTTGACTCGACTCAGCCCCATGCCGCTCCCCGGCTTCGAGGCGCGTCCGACCTGCAGCAGGCCGTCGATGTCCGCGATGCCCGGCCCCTGGTCCACTGCTTCGACCAGCAGTCCCGCGGGTGAACGATGCAGGACCTGAAAGCGAACCACGCCCTGGCCGGCGTGCTGGTGGATGTTGCGCGCGAGCTCGGAGGCGGCGGTGGCCACCTTCGTTTGCAGCACGGGACGAAAACCCAGACGAACCGCGAGATAGGCCCCCTTCCTTCGAGCCACGACCACCGAGGATTCCCCATCGATGGGCACCACCGCGTCACGGGCGATGAGATCCAGGTGGCCTGTTGCCACCTGCTCGATCTCTCGCAGCAGCGCGGCTGAATGGGGTCCCCCAAAGAGCATGACCAGCGCGACCAGCTCCGGTTGAAGGGCTTCGATCTGCTCTGCGGTCCCCATTCCCCGAATCTCGAGCAGCTGTGCACGCACCTTCGGGCTCACGCAGGTGATGCGCTTCTGCAGAAGGTCGAGAACCGCCCTACCCAGGCCTCCCTCCAGGTCTCTGGCGCTCTGACCCTGCAAGCGGCCTCCCTCGCGCCGGCCCGTCTGCGGTGGAGCCTGCGGCTCGGCTCCCTTGGAGACCACGTCACGCTCGACCACGGTTCTGGCGGGCTGGCAACGCCCCGCCACCGGGTTGAAACGGAGCAGACGGCGGCAAGGATGAGCGCGCACCGTCCGAAGCGGAATCCGGCGCACCCAATTTTTCCCGCCACAGGCGCGGAGAAGATGGGGGCTCTCCTCGACCACCCGCCAGGGAGACGACGCCGACCGAGTTGCCATCAGCGAGCCCCGGCGTGCCGAGCGGCGTCTCAACCCCATCGGCAGAGCCGAGGTCGACGCGAGGAACTCCGAGGGTTGTCTACGCTGGCTTCGAGACCCCTCGAGATCCGGTCAAGGCGTGGGCTCGTCTACGTCGAACACCCCGTTCCCGTCCGAGTCCGCCCAGCCCAGGAAGCCCCGGCATCCGTAGAGCACCTTCTCGTCCAGAATGGTCAGCACCGCGTCGGGATCCTCGGAATCCAGGGCCGTGTTGATGCGCCCGTACCGTCCGTCGCCATACAGGGTGTCGAACCACTGCAGCGAGCCGGACAGGTCCAGGTAGTAGTCCCGGCACCCATAGAGGTGCGCGATCTCGTGCACGGCCGTCGAGACGTTGAGCCCCACGTGGCTATAGATGGCGATGTTGGTCCCGGGGACGGCAAAGCCGGTCGCCCACTGCGCCGACACGTTGTTGTCCAA
>JACRCT010001194.1 GCA_016218885.1 Deltaproteobacteria bacterium
AAGGTGCTCAGCGGGCTCAAGGCCGCCCTCGGCGATATCCCCATCGTTGGCGGAAGTAGCGTGGGAACGATCACCAGCAACCAGCTCGGCTATGCCGGCTTCGAGTGCGCCGTCGCCCTCTGGCCACAGTCTCTGGGAACCCCCGAGATCGTGTCCGTCTCGATGCGGGACGGCGAAGACGCAGCGGGGCGCGAGCTCGGCCGCCGCATGCGGAATGCTGCCGGGAACCCGAGCTCGGCGCTGCTCTTCTACGACTCGATTCGCTCCTCGCCGCCCCCCTCCCTCTACGTGGGCAGCGCCCTGACGGAGGGGATCTACGCGGAGCTCGGGGACAAGAACCTCACGGTCGTCGGGGCCGGCCAGCTGGGGGACATCACCCTCTCCGGCAGCGTGGTCTTCAACGGGCAGGAGGCGGTCAAGCACACCGCCGTGGCCGTCATCCTTCCGCAGGGGGTCCACGCCCACTCGAGCATCATGCACGGCTGTGTCCCCTTGAGCGGCTTCCTGGAGATCACGCGGATCGAGGGCGCGACGATCTACGAGCTCGACGGCCGGCCCGCCTTTGAGGTGGTCAAGGAGAAGCTCGGCCTCACCTCTGACAAGCTCAACAACCTCTCTCTATCCATCACCTTTGGAGAGAAGCACGGCGACCTCTTTGGCCCCTACGACGAGTCCGCGTACGTCAACCGGCTCGTCATCGGGGTCGATCCCGAGAAGGGGTCCTTCACGCTCTTCGAGGCCGATTTCAAGAAGGGCGCTCGGGTGCAGCTCATGTCCCGCGAGAACAACGCCATGCTCGCCTCGGTGAAGGCCCGAACCCAGCTCCTTCGCGAGAGCGTCGCGGGCAAGAAGGTCGCATGCGGGCTCTACGTCGACTGTGCCGGCCGGGCACGCGCCTTCAGCGGAGGCGAGGTCGAGGAAGCCAGCGTGCTCCAGTCGTCGCTGGGGGAAGGGTTTCCGCTGCTGGGGTTCTACTCGGGCGTGGAGATCGCCCCGCTTCTTGGCCGTAGCCGCCCGCTGGACTGGACCGGCGTCCTCACGCTCTTCACCGTCGACGGCCAGAGCACACCGTGAGCGACCTGGCTCGGGAGCGCGACTACTACCTCCAGGAGACCGAGCGCCTGGGTGCCAAGCTCTTCGGCGCCGTCGAAGCGCAGATACGTGCCGTGGGCGAGGCCGAGCGCAGCCGCACGGCCGCGGCGGTCCTTCGCGGTCTGGTCAAGGCGGCCGCCGGCGAAGCGAGCGTCTCGCAGCTCGCGGCGGCATCGGCCCAAGTCATCCTCTCCACCCTCCGGGTCGATCGGGTGGCCTTCCTTACCTTCCAGCCTGAGGTGGGCCTCTTCCGCTCGGACCACGTCCTGGGCTTCTCCTCACCCGTCGAGCTTCGCTTTCCGGGTGAGGCGCCGGCCTTCCTCTTCGCCTCCTCGAAGAGCCCGGCGGATCCCCTGGCCTTGGTGATTCGAGAGGCGGCGGCCGCTCCCTTCTTCCTGTGGGCTTTCGACAAGGACTCGCGATGGGCGCTGCTGCTGGCCAACGAGCGCGAGAACCAGTTCACCGGGAAGCCCTTCGAGGCGGACGACCGGGAGATCATGGACGCGACCCTGTCGGTCTTCGTCGACGTCCTGCGACGCAAGCGAGCAGAGGTCGCTCTGGACGAGACCAACAAGCAGCTCGCAGCGAGCATGCAGGAGCTCAAGGTCGCGCTCGAGAAGGCCAATGAGGCCAGCCGGATCAAGAGCGAGTTCGTGGCCGTCATCTCGCACGAGCTACGCACCCCGCTCAATACCATCGTCAACGTTCCGGGCCTCCTGCTCCAGCACTACGCCCAGCTGCCGACGTGGAGGTGCGCCCAGTGCCAGGCGTCCTTCACCGACGACTCCGGCGCGCAGGAATGCGAAGGGCAGGTCTGCCCGGATTGCGGCGTGAAGCTGACGCTGGAGGAGCGAGTCGTCTTCCAAGGGAGCGCTGCCGAGCATCAGAGCTTCTTGCTGCGCCTGCGCCAGTCAGCCGAGCACCTGCGCCGAATGGTGGAGGACCTGCTCGACATGTCGAAGCTCGAGGCACGCAAGATGAAGCTGAACCTCGATCAGTTCGACCTGGGTTCCTTCGTCGCCGAAACCTGTGACACGCTCGTGCTGCTGGCCCAGGAGCGCCGCATCTCGCTGCAGCAGGACGTCGTCGACGAAGGGCGCACGCTACGAGCCGATCGCGTCAAGCTGGCACAGGTCCTCATCAACGTCCTGGCCAATGCCATCCGATTCACACCGCCGGAAGGCACCATCCGCATCTCGGCGCGGTGGCAGCGTGACGGCGCCGCGGACTGCGTGCGCTTCGAGGTAACGGACTCGGGGCCGGGGATTCCCGAATCCCGGCTCGAGGACATCTTCGAGGCCTTTCGCCAGGTCGACGGCAGCCATACGCGGCGTCACGGGGGCGCGGGGCTGGGTCTCGCCATCAGCCGCGGCATCGTGAACCTCCACGGCGGGCGCATCTGGGCCGAGAGCCGGCTTGGCGCCGGCAGCACCTTCGTCTTCCTGGTCCCCGGCGAGCCCGCAAAGCAGATCTCCGCTACGCCCGAGAGAGCTCAGGCAGGCGCCCAGCGCTGCATCGTGGTGGTCGACGACAATGAGGTGGAGCTCGATCTCACCCGGATGGTCCTGGAGAATGGCGGCTTCTCCGCGGTCGCAGTCTCGCGCGCGACGGAGGTCTTGGAGACGGTGCGCCGGCACCAGCCCATGTGCGTGATGCTCGACGTGATGATGCCCGAGGTCAGCGGGATCACCCTCCTGAAGGAGCTCAAGGCCCACGCTGAGACCCGTGACATCCCGGTGGTCGTCGTGACCGCCTACCACGACAACGAGCCGCTGGTCCGCAAGCAAGGGGGCCTCTGGCTGCCCAAGCCCTGGGAGTTCCAAGACCTCCTCAATATGCTGGTCCGCCTTCGCGGCGAGCCTGTCCAAAAAGGTGCGCAGTGACCCTTCAGCGACTTGCTCCAGAGGCCCCGCGCCCCTCTACCGGCGACAAGAAGCTGATCCTCTACGTGGAGGACGACGACTCCAGCTGGGAGATTGCCGAGCTGGCCCTGCGAGAACGCTTCGAGCTCCGCCGAGCGGCGAATGCGCGCCAAGTCTTCGAGATCGTCGCCCGGGAGCACTTCTCGGCGATCCTGATGGACATCGAGCTGGCGGGCTCGGATCTCGACGGCATCACCATCACCCGCCAGCTCAAGGGGCGCATTGACCTGTCCGAGCCCGCCTACGCCCGGAACGCGCACAAGCCCGATCTGCCCATCATCTTTGTCTCCGCCTACACCGCGCGATACACGCCCAGCAGCCTGCTCGAAGCTGGCGGCGACGACGTCATCCCCAAGCCGGTGAACTTCCGAGCATTGACCGCGGCGCTCACGAAGCTGACTCTCAAGGCGGCGACTTCGCTCCTACAGGGAACGCGGCCATCCTCCAAGCCGTGAGATCGCTGCTGCGCGCCCCGTTCGCCGCTGACCTCTCAGTGGTCTTCGTCTCCGTCCGCGAGAACGATCTGCTCTTCCTCCGGCCGGAGCATCGTCAGGCAATGTCGCTGGAAGGCTCCTCCATGAGGGAGCTTGCCGAGCAGAACCTGGCAGCCGAGTTCCCCGAGTTGAAGACGGAGGAGATTGCCGGCGGGGTGTTCACGCTCTCCCCTCTGAGCGACTTCAATTCCGGGAGGCTGCTCCTGTCGTCGCAGTGGAAAGAACTCGAGAGCAAGGTGGGAGCACCGTTGCTCGCCTGCGTGCCCTCGCGAGATTCGGTCTTCCTCGCCAACGCACGCGCTGCGAACGTGCTCCGGAAGGCCTGCGCCATCGAGCACCGAGCCAGCGGGTACCCGATAGCACCGGGGATCCTCGAGCTGAGCGGGGCTGGTTGGCGGGCCTGGGAGCAATAGCGCGGTATCACGGATCGCCGTCAAGCCCTCCCGGGTCTGCTGCCGCTCCGCGGAGTCGGCGAACTCGATGATCAGGGCATTCTGCGGATTGCCACACTCAAGGCGTCGCGCACTGGCGCGAGGGGTTGGGCCCGTCGTCCCAGCGCGGCGCTCCTTCGGCGTACCAGCAGCGGGGCTCGTCCTGCGACCAGCCATAGGAGAACTCGCCTACCTGGACAGGCCAGCAGGAGGCGTCGGTCTCGAAGTAGACCTTACGGTGGTTGCAGCAGCGCTCGCCGCAGTCGGGGCCGACGATCGTGACGCTGAGGGCAAAGCCCCCGTCTGCGCGCAGGTAGGCGTCGATCCAGCCCGTCGACTTCGGGTCACCTCCGAGGTCGCCCTCCAGCCCGGCGCGCGCGAGCGCAGGGTGCGCCTCCCGCACCTGCTGCGCGACAGCGCCGAGCGTCGTCTGCGCGCAGGCCCCGCCGCCTCGGGTCTCGGCGGCGCGGACCGGCTCCCCGGGCTCGGTCGGGGGTGCGTGGCACGCGCTGGCACCCAGGGCAAGTGCGGCGCAGGCGAGCACCATCTTCCTGCACAGACTCTTCATCGTCGTGTCGGGCTCAATGGGACATCCTGGCCGCGAGCCTATCCGATCCAGACCAGGGAGAAGGGGGGGCTCCAGCCCGACTGCCGGTTCTGGCGGTCCGGACCCAGCAGCTCATGAGGTGCCTGCCCATCGGGCCCCCGGCCCCCCGGCACATCTCACAGGTCCCATGACGCGGCCAAGGCGAGGATGCCCGAGCCCGTTGGGGCCCGGTCGGCGCGGGGCCACGCCGTCGTCATGCGAATCCGTCTTGCACCCCACGAAACGCCTCGACCCGAAAACCATTCATCTTTTTGCCTGCCACCCGGCCGGCAGATAAGCTCTGCCCACTATGGGCGAGGCGCGGCAGTACGACCTCTCGCGGGGACGGTTGTGTGAACGTCCTCTCGCGGCAATTCTCTGGGCGGCGCGCCGGCACGGCGCCACCGGAGTGGTGAAGATCGAGACCCCGCAGGGTACTTCGCGGGTCTTCCTGCGTTCCGGGGCACCAGCGGGGGCGCAGATCCCCAGCGGTTCCCGGCCATTGGCGCAGATCCTCGTCCATCATGGCCTGGTGGACGTCGAGACGGTGGACCGTGCCTTGCCCAAGCTGGAACAGGGCCGCCCCCTCCAAGAAGTGCTCCTGGAGATGGGGGCCATCGACGAGAAGGGGCTCAACGAAGCCCTCTCCCTGCAGCATCGCGAACACCTACGGGTGCTGGCCAAGGCCTGCGACGGCAGCTGGGAGTACGTCGCCGAGCCGTTGCCCCCGTGGACCGAGAAGCTGGTTCTCGACGCCGACGCCGTGCTCGCCGAGGCCATGGCCGCAGCAGAGGCGGAGAGCTTCGTGGTCGAGCTGCTTGTGGAGCTCGGACCACGCTGGCTGCGGCTGTCCGACAGGTGGGAGCGGGCTGCCGCGCTGTTCGCGCCCAGCGACAAGGAGCGCACCGCCCTCCATGCCTTCAAGGACAGCGGCAGCTGGGAGGACCTGGTGGCGCAGGGCGTCGAGCCACGGCGGGCGCGAATGCTCTCCGCCGGCCTTCTGGCGCTCGACGGCGCCACGCCCGTCGACCCGCACGAGGACACGCTGGAGAAGGCGCGCCTGGTCGCCAAGCAGGTCGAGCTGCGGGCGCAGGAGCTGGCCCACGAGCGAGCCCGCAAGCTAGAAGCCGAGGCCCACCAGGAGGCGGGGGCACAGAAGGCGCGCGGCGGCGACCTGCTCAAGCGCCTCGCCGACCAGAAGCGCAAGGGCGACGCCAAGGATCTCGAGCGCCGGGCGCTGGAGGAGGCGCGCCGGGTCTCGGAGGAGAAGGCCGGGGCGTTGCTGCGCGAGGTGCGCGAGGCGCGCGAGAAGCGGATCGAGGAGGCCCGGGAGGCGGCGCGCGAGCTGATCGCCACGGCCGAGGCCCAGGCCCGACAGGTCGAGGAGGCGGCGCGGCAGCGGGCGCAGGAGGCCTGGCGCATCGCCGAGGAGGAGCGGCGCGCCGCCGACGCGAAGGCCGCCGAGCTCCAGCAAGAGGAGGCCCGATACCGCGAAGCCGAGCAGGCCTGCACCGCGGCTGAAGCGGCGTTGCGCGAGCAGGAGGAGAAGCTCAGGGCGACCGAGGAGGAAGCTCAGCGGGTCGACGCAGAAGGCAAGGCCGAAGCGGAGATTCTGCGCGGGCGAGCCCAGGAGGAGGCCCGGGCCCGGCTTGAGCAGGCGGCCCAGGCAGGCGAGCGCTCGCAACGCGAAGCCGATGCAGCGGCCCAAGGTGAGAAGGACCGCGCGCGGTGCGCCGATCTGCAGCGCAGCATCGAAGCCGAGCAGGCCAGCCGCGAGGAGATAGAGGCGAGGCGCAAGGGTTTGGAGCAGGAATGCGCGGCGCTCACCGCGCAGATCTCGGAGGCGGAGCACCGCCGTGACGTAGCGCGGGCCGAGAGAGAGGCCCGGCTCGAGGAGATCCGGCGCGAGGCCGCGGCCCTGGCTGAGCAGGAACGCGTGCTGCTGGCCGAGAAGGCGGCCGCCGAAGAGAGCCTCCGCGCCGCGGCGCGGTGCGAGGAGCTGGCAAAGGAAGCAGAGGCCAAAGTCGCCGCGGAGATCGAGCGCGCGGCCGAGGAGGAGATCCGCAAGTCGGCAGAGGAGGCCGAACGCCGGGCTTCAAGGGAAGCCACGGACTCCGAGCAGCAGCGGGCCGAGGCAGAGGAGCAGCTCGCTCAGATACGCGCCGAAGCCGAGCGGGTCGAGCGAGAGGTCCGCGACGCTCTCGAGACCGCCAAGACGGAGGCAGAGCAGGTGCGCCGGCGCGCCGAAGCCGAGCAGGCGGTTCGCGAGCAGCGACGGGCCGACCTGGCCGCCGAGGCCAAGGAGCGGGTCGAGAAGGCACGCACTGAAGCGGAGCTGGCTGAGCGAACCCAGCGTGAGCGTCACGAGCAGGCAGAGGCGGAGATCCATCGCCTCCGAGCGGAAGCCGAGAGGATTCAAGGCGAGCGACAGGAGAACTCGAAGGCGGCCGACGCCGAGATCGCGCACATCCGGGCCGAGACCGAACGAATCGAGCAAGAGCGCCGCCAAGCAGGACAATTGTTGCTCCGCCCAACACGGACGTCCAGGTCATTATCGCCATCTGGCGTGCCTCACGTCTTGGTCTGAGTCTGCCGCCAGCGCCGCACGTCGCGCGCGGAGAAGTAGCGAGACTGTCCGCCAGCCGACCGCAGAATGCGCCGGCCGTCGGAAACCATGCTGGCCTTGTGGCA
>JACRCT010001195.1 GCA_016218885.1 Deltaproteobacteria bacterium
CAGGTCGTAGACGAGGATCTTCTGGTCCAGCCCGCGGTTGAACCCGTAGGCCAGGGCCGCGGCGGTGGGCTCGTTGACGATGCGCTGCACGTTGAAGCCCGCCAACGTGCCCGCCTGCTTCACCGCCTGGCGCTGATTGTCGTTGTAGTAGGCCGGGACGCTGATCACCACGTCCGCCACCGGCCCGCCCAGGAACTGCTCGGCGATCTTCTTGATGTGGGCGAGCACGAAGCTCGAGATCTGCGGCAGCGAGTAGACCTTGCCGCCCAAGGTGACCGCCGCCTCGCCGCCCTCGCCAGCGACGATCTCGTAGCTGTAGTAGGCGCGCAGGTTCTGCACCACCTTCGACTCGAATTTGCGCCCGATGAGCCGCTTCGCCCCGTAGATGGTGTTCTTGGGGTTGGTGACCATCTGGTCTTTGGCCACCCCGCCCACGAGCAGATCGCCCTTGGGCGACAGCGCCCCGACCGAGGGGAGGATCAGATTCCCCCGGTCGGTGGGCACTACCTTGGGGATCCGATTGCGCACGTACGCCACGCAGGTGTTGGTCGTGCCCAGGTCGATCCCGACGATGCGCGGCTTGTCTGACATGTCGAAAGGTGCTGGTTTTCAACCGGTTCTAGCACGGTTCCCCGGTTCTCCAAAGGGACACCTCGCAAGCCATCATCCCCAAGGGCGCTACCGCCGCCTGTGTTCAGCCCCTTCCGGGCACTCGGGTGCGACCGCGACCGGTGGCAGCGCAGCCACCGTAGCCGAGGGCAGGACCAGCGGCTCGGGCGAAACCTCGATGCGCAGCCGATCGTAGGGGGCCTTCTCGCCGTCGGGAAGCTCCTCGACGAAGCGCGAGATCTTCAGCAGGGTGCGCTCGTTGTCGCGAGGTGCGGCGACCAGAGGGTAGGTCAGGTACAGCTCGACACGCGCCCGGGTCGACGCCACGTAGAAAAGCCGCCGCTCCTCCTCCTCCTCGGCGGGCTGGCGCAGCGAGATGGCCAGGGGAAAGCGACCGTCGGCCAGCCAGACCACGAAGACCGCCCGCCACTCCAGCCCCTTGGCCTGGTGCACCGAGGAGAGGGTCACCTGCTCGTCTGGCTCGGAGCCCTCGACTACGTCCTCGGACTCGAACTCGGCCAGCAGGCAGACCTCGGACAGGAAGTCGTGCAGCGTCGCAAAACCGCCAGCGAAGTCAGCCATCTGCCGGATGTCATCGGCCCGAACCTCGCCGTTGAGGAACTGGTCGCGCAGGTAGTCCTCGTAGCCTCCGGACAGGACCTTCTGCACCATCTCCCCGGGCGCGCTTTGCAGCCTGTGGTCGGCCAGATCCAACAGGGTGTCCGCGGCGCGCTCGAAGCCCGGGAGGGCCCGCTTGGGAACAGCCTGGCGCACATCGGGCCTCTGAAGCGCCGCCAAGGGACTGGTGCGGTCTCCCAGGCGCATCAGCAGCGCCCAGACGTCGTCGGCGATGCCACTGCCGATGCCCGGATAGAGCTTGAGTACCCGCTTGAAGGCCAACTCGTCCATGGGGTTGTGGACGAACTTGAGGTAGGCGAGGACGTCCTTGATGTGGGCCTGCTCGAGAAAGCGCACGCCGCTGCGCACCACGAAGGGGATGCCCCGTCGCGCCAGCTCGAGCTGGATCTCCATGGAGTGGTGATGGGCGCGGTAGAGCACCGCCTGCTCAGAGAGCGACACTCCCTCGTCGCGCAGCTCGAGGATGCGCTGAGCCACGAACTCCGCCTGCTGGTAGACGTCTCGCACCGGCACCAGCGCCGGCCGGGGGCCAGAGGGCCGCGCCGACACCAGCTCCTTGGGGAATTGGCGCCGGTTGCAGGCGATGGAGGCGTTGGCCAGCTCCAGGACCTCGGGCGTGGACCGGTAGTTGCGCGTCAGCCGGTACAGGCCGCAGCCCGGGTAGCGGGCCGGGAACTCGATGATGTTGGTGAAGTCGGCCCCACGGAAGCTGTAGATCGACTGGGCGTCGTCGCCGACCACGGTCAGGTTGCGGCTGCCGGCGGCCATGAGGTCCACGATGTCGCCCTGCAACCGGTTGGTGTCCTGATACTCGTCCACCAGCACGGCACGGAAGCGCTCCTGGAGCTTGACCCGGACCTCTGGGCGCTCGGTGAGCAGCAGCTTCCAGCACACCAGCAGGTCGTCGAAGTCCATCACCTGCATCTCGTGCTTGCGCTCGGCGAACCGGGCCGCGACCGCGCCTATCTTCTCCAGCATCGCCAGGAACTGCGGTCGACGGTCGACGAGCACCTCCTCCAGCGGCTTCTCGGTGTTGACCGCGGCCGAGATCAGGTCGAGCACCACCTCCGCCTTGGGGAAGCGGCGCGGGCCCACCGACAACCCCAGGTCGCCGATGGACGCCGCCACCAGATCGCGCGCGTCCTCCCGGTCGAGCAGCGTGAAGCGCTCGCTGTAGCCCAGCGCCGAGGCGAACTCGCGCAGCAGGGAGAGCGCCACGTGGTGGAAGGTGCCGCCCGCGATTCGCCGCACGTCCGCCAAGCCCCCGCACAGCTCACCGACCCGCTTGAGCATCTCGCGCGCGGCCTTGTTGGTGAACGTGAGCAGCAGCAGCGACTCGGGAGGACAGCCCTGCTCGATCAGCCGCGCCACTCGAAAGGTGAGCGTACGGGTCTTGCCGCTGCCAGCCCCGGCGATGACCAGCGTCGGCCCCGCAGCGGCCTCGACCACCGCCAGCTGCTCCTCGTTGAGCTGGCTGCGGTAGTCGATGCGCAGCGCCGGTGCGGGCTGCGCCGACTTCAGGGTGTAGGTGCGGATGGCCACGCGGACGCTCCCTGCGGAAGGCCGCGGACTGTACCCCTACGGACGTTCAGGTATCAAGCCGCCCCCCGGGCGGCTACCAGGTGGCGACGCCTCACTCCGGGCACTGCTGCTCGACGAAGCGGACCGCCTCGACGGCGTCGTCGATCGTCTCCTGGGCCGTCCGACCGTGGACCAGCCAGGCGCCACAGATCTCCCCGTAGCGATCGGCGGCCACCAGCAATGGCTCGCCGGGAGCCCTGCCGGTGGCCACGGCCATGGCGCCGGCGACGCTTGCGTCACCCTCTCGAAGCACGGGGAAGGGAGCCCCGGCCGCCCATCCGGAGAGCTGACGCCCCAGGGAGACGCCGAAGACTGCCGCACCCTCCAAACCGCTCGATCGAGAGCGACGGGCCAGCTCCTCGAGGGGCTGCGCGCACGCCGGGTCGCCTCCCCCATCCCCGTGGAGGAGAGCGACCAGGCAGGGAGCACGCTGGTGGGCGTCGAGGGTCCCCACCTCGCTTCCTTGCTCATCGGGCAACCGGAAGAGCGGCATTCGCGCAGACACCTCGACCTCCTTCATCGAGGTTTCGCCCTCCCCCTGCGAGGGGCAAGCGCGGGCCGTGCGTGGTTAGCGTTGCGGTGGGGGCGGCCAGCCGCCGCCCGAGGGGGGTCTCCATGGGCATCATCGTCTGGATCATCGTCGGCCTGGTCGCGGGTCTCATCGCGCGGGCGATCATGCCGGGGCGACAACCGATGGGTCTGGTGCTGACGACGGTCCTCGGCCTCGTCGGTTCCATCATCGGCGGCCTGGTCGGCGCCGTGGTCTGGGGACGCAACGCCGGGCAGTTCTCCCCGGGCGGGCTCGTCCTCTCCATCGTCGGAGCGCTGCTTGTTCTGGTCCTATTCAGCCTGGTGAGGAGGCCGGCGCGCGCCACACCCTAAGCCGGCCGAGCCGGAACCAGCGCGGGTGTCGGCGGCGGCTACAGGCTTGAGACTCCAGGCTTCAGGCCAAGCGGCCCCAGGCCAGCAACTTCGCCCAAAATCCAAGGCTTTCCTGGAGCCTGAAGTCTTTGTGCCAGTCTGCGCAAGATTGCCGACGAAGGGACCAGGCCGGCTGGCAGGAAGTCAGGCCTCGCCGTCCTTGCCATCGCCGGAGCCACCAAGCAGAAGATCGGCCTGAGCCTCGAGCGCCGGGACGGTCCGTTCCACACGGACCGCCACTGGCTTGCCGCGTAGCTCGCGCTCCTCGAAGACACCCGAGAAGCGGGCGGCGCGGCCCGATTCCAGGTGATCGAGCAGGACCGAATCGAGCGCATCCAGCGCCAGGTCCCGCGCCGCCCCTTCGGTCAGCCCGGCGCGACCGAGCTCGACGCGCGCCTCCAGCTCCAGGCGCTCGCCATCGGGCCCCCCCTCGAGGAGGAAGCGGGCGTGGACCTCCAGATCCGACGAGGCGCCCGAGACCACGAGTCGCTCGGCTTCAGCAAGCAACCCGTCGAGCCGCTCGGACATCGCCTCCTCGACATCTGCCAGGTCCGCTGTATCCCAGGGCTTCATCGTCCGACCTCCAGCGAGACCAGCCCGGCCTTCGCCGCCTCGCGCACGCTCGGCGAGGGATCGTGGCGGGCGGCGAGGGCGAGGGCATGCCTGATCAGCGGCTCTCGCCGCGCGAGAAGCTCATTCACGACCTTGAGCCGATCGGCCTCACCGTCGGCGAGACGCTCGCGGAAGTCGCCCTCCTCGTCGCAACCCTTGAAGCCCCGATCGGTCCGGCGCGCCTCGACTTCGGCGTCCGAGAGACGGGCCGACACCAGCCGCAGCGCCTCCATCGCCCGGCGGGTGAACGCCTGCAGGTCGTCGGGGAAGTCGCGAGCGACCTGCGCAGGCAAGCCCTGCAGGGTCTCGACCGCCGCCTGCGCCTCGTCGCGAGCCCCGCACAGGGTGCGCGCCAGGAGGGCCGGGCTGAGCCCCTCCTGCTGTGCGCGCTGCTCCACGAGCTGCTGCACGCGGATGGCCAGCTCGCGCGCCGCGACCGCGGCGCCGAAACCCTCGCCCCGCCGGATGCGCAGCAGGGTCAGCCGGCGCGCCACGAACAGATCTGCCGCATCGCTGCTCACGCACTTCTGGTAGTTCGCCGACGCCTTGGCGTCCTCGCCCAGCAGCTCCTCGAGCAAAGCGAGCTTCACCTGCAGAGCCGGCGTCTGGGCGACCCGCCGCAGCGCCTCGAGTCGGCCGCGAACCTCGAGCTCGCGAACCTCGCTTGGGACAGCCGCGAACAGGGCCAGCAGCGCGGCGAACGCGCGCTGGCGCACCCGTGAGAAGCGCGAGCCCGCAGCTGACTCGAGCAGGGGCTCGGCGACCTCGATGGAGCCGATACGCCCCAGCTCCTCGGCGGCGATCCAGCGGTCCCGCGGGTCGGTGGCGGCAAGGACCCGCACCAGCTCCGACTGCGGCCGGGCGAAGCGCGAGGGCTCGAGCCGTCTGGCCAGGGCCTTGAGCGTCCCGCTGCGGTCTCTGGCCAGTGCCCGGGCCCGCGACCGCGCCTCGTCCCCTATCGGGCCAGGGTGAACGCCGGCAAAGCCCTCGAGCAGATGGGGATCGAGCCGGGCGGTGAGCTGGTCCAGCTCGGCGGCGCCCACCTCGGCCAGGGTCTTCGTCCTCGCGGGCCCCTCGGGCATCTGCTCCGCGGCACGCCGGGCGGCCTCGAACTGGCCCAGCCAGGCTCGTGCCGAGGCTTCGTGAGCCGCCAGCGCGGCGCGGGCCTCTTCACGGTAGGCGCCGGCGGAGCTGGTATCGAGGTAGGCCGCCAGGGCGCGCGGGCCCGCGCCCTGGGCTTCGGCGAAACGGCGGTCATCGAGGAGCCGCTCGACCTCGAGCCGGTGCTCGGTCTCAGGGTGGCGCGCGAGGTACAGCTCCAGCGCCTGGCTGGTGCCAGCATTGACGGCCTCCCGGTGATCGGCTTGATCCAGCCGGGCCCGCGCCTTGGATGCATGAGCTCCAGCGGGGTGGTCGCGCAGGAACTCGTTCCAGGCATGCGAGGTGTCGGCGCCGCTCGCGACCTCGAATCGCAGGCCTTCCAGAAGCACCGCGGCGTCGCTGCGCCGTTCGGACTCGGGATGGGTCTCGAGGAACCGCTTGTAGGCCAGGATGGTGTTCTGTCGCCGCGCATGCAGGAACTCGAGCTCGGCGAGGCGTCGCCTGGCCTCGGGCGCCTGGCGATCCGCCGGCACCTCGCGCAGGAAGCCAGACCAGGCCTCGATCGAGTCCTCACGCCGCGCGCGGTCGTAGGCGGACGGGCCGCAGCCAGCGGCCGGGACCACCAGCAGGGCCACGAGGCACAGGGCAGGCGTCTTCATAGGGGCGGAACCTAGCACGCGCCTCCTGCCTTCCGAAGCCGGTTGAGCAGGTGTGGCGGGTCAGAGCAGGCTGCCGGTTTCTTGCTCCCCGAGCGACCGGGCCTACCATGGAGCCCTGGAGGTCGCTCGAACCGTGCGCCTGGCTCCTCTCCCCCTCATGGCTCTGCTGCTCCTGTCATCGGCCTGCGCCGCCCCGGGCCCCTTGGCGCTGCGGCGCTCCGCGATGATCGCGGTGCCGTCCGGGCCACTCACCCCGGAGGGGCGCCCGAGCCCCATCCCCTCCTTCGCCTCGGCGAGCGGGAGAGGAGCGGTCGACGGCGAGGCCATCGCCGCTACCGCTCGCGAGTACGTGGGCAAGCGCTCGGTCTCTGGCGGAGGCAAGTACCCCGAGGACTGCACCGGGCTCGTCCGCGCTGTCTACGGCCGGCACGGAATGGACCTGCTGGAGGGCTCCGAGGCGGGCGACAGCGGGGTCCAGGCGATCTGGCGCTTCGCCCAGCGCCATGGAGAGCTGCATCGTGACCATCCCCGCGCCGGAGACGTGGTCTTCTTCTCCGAGACCTACGACCGCAACCGCGACGGCCGCGAGAACGACGGGCTGACGCACGTGGGCATCGTGGAGAGCGTCGAGCAGGACGGGACGGTGCGGGTGATCCACCGCGTCGCCAACGGCGTGGTGAGCTACCGCATGAACCTCGGCTCGCCGCGTCAGCGCGCCGACGGGCGGGGCCGGGTCGTCAACGACTGGCTTCGCGCGGGCAAGTCCTCGCGGCTTGCCGGCGAGCTCTTCGCCGGCTTCGCCACCGTCGCCCGCCGCTGAACGAGTTCGCCACTGTCGAGAGGGTCGGCCTCAGAGCGAGCTCGGTCTGTGCCGTCTCCCCCGACTGATCACGAGCCTGGTGCCGACGCCGCCCGGCACAGGCGTGCGCCGTCCAGGTCCCGGCCAGATCGGTGAGCCAGTGCCGGGCTCCAGACAGGAGCTCGGCCGACCCGACGACGAGGAGGCGTCAAATCGGCTGCAGCCCGACGATTTCGATTGTGCTGGCAGCAGCCGGACCTCAGGGTGGGAGCCCCTCCGCGCCGCACAGCGAGCCCTCTGGTCAGGGGGCCCTCTGCGCGGCTGGCAGGAAAGAAGTTTTTCGAGACAAAGGAGCGACGCGTGAGCTGGGACCCCGAGGTGTTCAGGAGCGACGGCGCAGGCAAGACGCCAGGCGAGATTCTGGAGGAGGCCTTCTCTCGCTTCAAGGCACCGTCCGGGCGGACCATCGGGCTCATCGCGCTCGCGGTGCTCGTCGCGGTGGGTCTGGCCACCTCCTACTACCAGGTCGAGCCCGACGAGGTGGGGGTCCTCCGGCGGCTGGGCAAGTACACCGGCACGTCCGATCCCGGCCCGCACTTCCGCCTGCCCTTCGGCATCGAGC